>NZ_JBATXN010000140.1:0-24748 GCF_049673265.1 Mycobacterium sp.
CAAGATGATGAACTCGCCGTCAGCGATCGAGATACTGAGACCCTTCACGGCTATCGCGCCGTCGGGGTAACTCTTGGTCACGTTTGCCAACACAATCTCGGCCATCGAGTTATCCCTTCACCGCGCCAGAGGTCAACCCAGCGACGATCCGTCGTTGGAAGACTAGAACAAAAACGATAATTGGGACCGTGATCACCATCGCGCCGGCCGCGATCGATCCGGTTGGCTCTTCGAACTGCGAACTGCCGGTGAAGTTGGCGATCGCCACCGGCGCAGTGATCGCCGCCTTGGTCGCCGTCAACGACAACGCAAGCAACAGATCGTTCCAGGCAAAGATGAACACCAGAATCGCGGCGGTCACGATTCCCGGTGCTGCCAGCGGGGCGATTACCTTCCGGAATGCCTGTCCGGGCGTGGCGCCATCGACTTTGGCCGCCTTCTCCAGGTCCCACGGAATCTCCCGGAAGAACGCCGAGAGCGTGTAGATCGCCAACGGCAGCGCGAACGCGATGTAGGGAATGATCAGCCCGGGCCAGGTATCGAACAGACCGATCCGCCGCTCGATGTCGAACAGCGGGGTGACCAGCGAGATCGCTGGGAACATCGAAATCAGCAGCACGGCAGCGATCAACAACCGCTTGCCGGGAAAGGTCAACCGCGCCACCGCATATGCCGCCATCGCGCCGATCACCACCGCGATAGTCGTGGTGAGCACGCCGATTCCCACGGAGTTGATCAGGGCCGAGCTGAAGAAGTTGCCCCGAAAGATTCCGCGGTAGTTGTCGAACGTCACCGACGACGGAATCAGCCTGCCGTCTTTGACCGTTGACGTCGGCTTGAGCGACAGGGACAGAATCCACAACACCGGAAACAGCGCGTACAGCAGCACCAGGGTATCGATGATCAGCCAGGATGTCGCCCGCCGGACACCCACCCGCTCGGTCACGGCTCAGCGCCCGTCGCCGTCGATGCCCGGCGCCGAAGCGCCGAACACTTTGATGAACATGAACGCGATGACGATGACGCAGCCAAAGATCAGCACCGAAATCGCCGAGCCCAGGCCGACATTGAAGCCTTTGAACAGGTTGTCGTAGCCAAGGATCGACACCGAGCTGGTGTTGCCGGCGCCGCCGGTGAGCACATAGATGTTGTCGAAAATCCGGAACGCATCCAGTGTGCGGAAAAGCAGTGCGACCAGGATGGCCGGTTTGATCAGTGGCAACGTGATCTTTATCAGCCGGCGCCATGCGGAGGCACCATCGACCTGCGCCGCCTTCAGCAGATCGTTGGGCACCAGCGCTAAACCAGCCAGCAACAGCAGTGCCATAAACGGCGTCGTCTTCCACACCTCGGCGAAGACCACGATGCCCAGCGAGGGAATCTGGTGAGTCAGCGGCGCGCTAGCTTGCGGCAGCAGGTTGGCCAGATAGCCAGTGCCCGGGGTCCAGGCGTAGTACCAGCTGTAGGACGCGACCACGGTGACGATCCCGTACGGGATGAGCACCGCGGTGCGCACCAGGCCCTTACCGATCACCGTGCGGTGCATCACCAACGCCAGCGCCAGGCCCAGCACGAATTCGATCGACACGGAGACAATCGAGATCGCCAACGTCACCGCAAGCGCCGTCCACCAATACCGATCAGTCAAGATCGTTTGATAGTTGGCGAGCCCGATGAACGTGGTCTCGTTCGGAGTAGTCAAGTTATTGCGCTGCAAGCTCAGCCAAATCGCGTAGCCGATCGGATAGGCGGTGACGGCCAGCATCAGCATCGCAGCGGGAGCGACGAGCACATAAGCCAGGCGCCGCTCCGGGGCGGTCATGGCAGCAGCCCACGGCCGTCGATGGCCTTTTGCACCTGCACGGTGAGGGTGTCGGCCGTCTTCTCCGGGTCGATCTCGTTGATCGGGCTCAGTGTGGCCGACATCCGTGTGGACACCGCCTGGTAGACCGGCGTGGCTATCCGCGCAGCGGCGTTGCTGAGTTGTTGACGAATGATGTTGTACATCGGGTACTTTGCCTGGAATTGCGGATCGGAGTAGAGCGAGGTCCGCGCCGCGGGGAGGCCACCTTGCAGCGCGATGTACTTTTCGCTTCGCACGTCGCGCAGGCATCTGATCGCTTGGTAGGCCTCGGCCTTATGACGCGTGGTCTTGGCCACTGCCAGGTTCAGGCCGCCGATCGTCACCTTGGCCGGCTGGCCCGGCTGCACACCGGGATACGGTGCGAACCCGAACACCTTTTTGCTGGCGTCGTAGGCCGCGCGGAATTGCTGGTCGGTCGGCACGAACGCGCCGACGTTGTTGATACTGCCGGCCAGGTCGGGACGGCGGTTGAGCGGTAGAAACGCCACGCCGCCCTTCACCGCGTTCTCCAGCATGGACGCCAGCGCGTATGGCCAGTTGACCTCCAAGGCGGACTTCCCCTGCTCGAACGCCAACCGTGAAGTGCCCGCGTCGCTTCGGCTGATCGACGGGTCGGCACCGGGTGCCGTGGCCACCGACTTGAGGATCCGCAGGGCGCCGACGGTGGCGGCGCGGTGTGCGGGCGTATCGGTCAGCGTGACCTTCTGGCCGTCGTCGGAAAGCACCCGGCCGCCAGCGCTTTCCAACAGGGTGTTGAACCACACCACCAGACCCTCGCCCTGGCTGGCCTGGACGCCGATCCAGCTGGGTTTGCCAGCGGCGTGCAACCGGGACGCCTCGTCTACCATCGCGGTCCAGGTTGCGGGCGGCTTTTCCATCAAATCGGGCCGATACCAAAGCAATTCGGTATTGGTCGACAGCGGCGCGGCATAGTGCCGGTGCTTCCAAGTGGCCGTGGCAAGCGGCCCGGGCAGGATGTCGGTGGTGGCGTCGGCCTCGGCCCGGCCCGCCGGGTCATCCGAAAGCGGCAACGCCCAGCCCGCTTCTGCGAACTCCGCCGTCCAGATCACGTCCAGCGCCATGACGTCCACACTGCGGTCGTTGGCGCTTAGCCGGCGAGCCAGTTGCAGCCGCTGGTCATCAGAAGATCGGGGCAGGCTGAACTGCTGGATGGTGAACCGTCCGCCGAACTGCTCGGTGCAACGCTTGGCTACCGCAGCGAACGTCGCGGCGCCGCTGGCCGGGGTGTAGAAGCTGATCACCCGCCCGTTATCGCCCGGGCCGCAGGCCGAAAGCACCGACGCGGTGGATAGCGTCGCCAGCGCGACCGCGCTCAGCCGGACTGCGCGCCCGCGCCGACTCGCCACCACACCGTCCTTTGTTCGGGTCGTCGGTTGCCTCGCCGCAGACCGTAAAGGCATGCCCGCGCGCTATGCAACACGTCGGCTAAGGGCCAACCGGCCATCGAGTCAGATTGCCAAGCGGGCCAGGAGATCGCGGGCCCGCTCCGCGGTTTGCGGGTCGCAGAGCACGTCGTATCGGCCGGCGACCAGTTGCAGCGTCGAACTGAAATCCCGGGTGCCGCGCGCCATCGCATACGGGATCGCGGATGTGATCAAGCCGAAGAACACCCCGGCGATCAGGCCGGTCATCAACGCCGCCCACGGGCTAGGGCTGAAGAACCCCAGCACCAAACCGATGAAAAGTCCCAGCCAGGCGCCGGTGAGCACGCCGCCACCGAGCACTTTCGGCCAGGTCAGCCGCCCGGTGACCCGTTCGACCTGCATCAGGTCGACACCGACGATCGTCACCTGCTGCACGGGAAACTGCTGCTCGGACAAGTAATCGACCGCACGCTGGGCCTCGGCGTAGGTGGGATAAGAGCCGACCGGCCAGCCTTTTGGCGGCGTCGGCAATCCGGGAGCACGTCGGCTCGCGGCCGGAGTACCAGGTGTGGCGCCGGGAACCTGTCCGGGCTGGAAGGGACTGGTCATGCTGTCATTGTCCTCTGCCGAGCCGATTGAGCAGCGGCTCGGTGCTGCCTACGCCCCGGCGGGTCGATTACCAGTACAAACGTTGCCCAGCCCGCGGTCACGCTAGGTTAAACAGCATGACATTTCAGGGCGGCAACTTCGGCGAGGAAGCCCACGACGAAGCAAGGCAGCCTCCGCAGGGCCAACAGCCACATCAGTTCGGACAGGACTTCATCCCGCCCGCATACGCCGGACAATCGCCCGCTCAGCCCGAGCCGAACTTTCCGCAATATCCACCGCAGCGGGGGCCGGTGCCGCCATGGGACCAGCCGCCGGCCGGATATGGGCTGCCAAGCCAACCGCCGACAAGCCAGCCGCCGACAAGCGGCTACGGTCCGCCCAGATATCCCGAGCCCCCGCCTTACGGCGGTCCGTCATACCCGCCGGCAGCGCCGCAATACGGACCGCCTTATCCGTCACCCGGCTACGGCGGTGGCGGATATGGCGGCCCACCGGGATATCCCGGAAGCTACGACCCGTACCACCCGTATCAATCTCGTTCACCAGAGACCAACGGGATGGCCATCGGCTCGCTGGTCACCTCGATTGCGGGTGTCTTTCTCGGCATTCCGCTAAGCCTGGTGTGCTGGCTAGGCGTTCTGATTCCCGTCGTCGGCGCCGTGCTCGGGGCCGTCGCGCTCAATCAGATCAACCGCACAGGCCAGCAGGGCCGCGGGCTTGCCATCGCCGGGATTGCGGTCGGCGCGATTGTGGCGGTGCTGCTGGTGATCATCGTCATCGCGGTCATGGCGGCGGTCACCTCTCCGTCCTTGCGCTAGCGCGCCTCGTCCGGAACGAACGGCCCGGTCTGACGCTGCATGCCCGCCGCGCGCCCTTTACCAGCGATCACCAAGGCCATCTTGCGGCTGGCTTCGTCGAGCATCTCGTCGCCGAGCATCACCGCTCCCCGGGCGCCACCCGCGGCGGACGTGTGCCATTCGTAAGCCTCCAAAATCAACTCCGCGTGGTCGTACTCCTCCTGACGCGGGCTGAAGATCTCGTTGCCGGCGGCGATCTGATCGGGATGCAGTACCCACTTACCGTCGTAGCCCAGCGCCGCCGACCGGCCCGCCACCCGCCGAAACGCCGCAAGGTCACGCACTTTCAGGTACGGGCCGTCGACGGCGGCAATGCCGTGCGCGCGGGCAGCCACCAGGATCGTCATCAGTGCGTGGTGGTAGGCGTCGCCGACGTCGTAGCCCTCCGGCTGTTCGCCGACGACCAGCGTGCGCACGTTGAGGCTGGCCATCAAGTCGGCGGGGCCGAGGACGAGAGCCTGTACCCGGGGCTGGGCGGCGATCGCATCAACGTTCATCAGCCCACGGGCGTCTTCGATCTGCGCGTCGATGCCGATCTCTCCCACTGGAAGCCCGTGAACCGTCTCCAGCTGGGTCAACAGCAGGTCAAGTGCCTGAACATGGGAGACATCGGAGACTTTGGGCAGCACAACAACATCGAGCTTGGCGTCAGGCGCGGCGCCGATGGTGGAAACCACCTCGATGATGTCGGCGTGCGTCCACGGTGTGGTCCAGTCGTTGACCCGAACGCCGCGTAATTGCCCGGCCCATCCGGGCTGCGCGAGTGCAGCCGCCACCCGGGTGCGCGCCGCGGCCTTTGCATCCGGCGCGACGGCATCCTCCAGGTCGAGAAAGACCTCATCGGCGGGAAGGTCTTTGGCCTTGTCGATCATCTTCTGGCTGCTACCCGGGACAGACAGGCAGGTGCGGCGTGGCCGGTAGGCGCTGGTCACTTTTCACTCACCCCTTTTGAATACTCTGTGCACCATGGCCTCGATCAACAGGGTGTACGCCGCGCGGCTGGCACGGATGCTGGTGCTGGGCCCCATGGGCGAGTCTCTCGGCAAAGTGCGTGACGTGGTGGTGAGCATCAGCATCGTCCGCCAGCAGCCCCGCGTTCTCGGGCTCGTCGTCGAAATGCTTTCGCGCCGAAGGATATTCGTGCCAATTCTGCGGGTCGCCGCGATCGAGCCCAACGCGGTGACGCTCAACACCGCCAACGTGTCGCTGACCCGGTTCGAGCAACGGCCCGGCGAAGTGCTGGTGCTGGGGCAAATCATCGACACCAAGGTGCGGATCAACGACCCGGAATTGCCGGACCTCGCCGACATCGAGGTCGTCGTCACAGACCTGGGTTTGGAGCAGACCCGAACCCGCGACTGGATGGTGACGCGCGTCGCGGTACGGGTCCCCCGACGGTTTGGCCGGCGCAGCAATGCCCACATTGTGGGCTGGCGCAACGTGCAGGGACTGACCCCTTCGCTGCTGGCGATGCCAGGCCAGGGCGTGGCGCAGCTGCTGCATCAGTTCGAAAAATGGCGGCCGATCGACGTGGCCGATGCGGTGCGTGAGCTGCCGCCGAAGCGGCGCTACGAGGTCGTCAGCGCGCTGGATGACGACCGGCTGGCCGACATCTTGCAGGAGCTTTCGGAGGAGGAACAAGCGGAGTTGTTGGCGCAGCTGGGTGACGAACGCGCCGCCGACGTGCTCGAGGAGATGGACCCGGACGACGCCGCCGACCTGCTCGGCACGATGAATCCGACCCAGGCTGAGGGATTGTTGCGTCAGATGGATCCGGAGGAGTCTGATCCGGTGCGACGCCTGCTGAAACACTCACCCGACACCGCGGGCGGTCTGATGACTTCCAGTCCGGTGGTGCTGACCCCGGACACCTCGGTCGCGGAAGCGCTGGCCCGCGTCCGCGATCCGGACCTGACCGTCGCGCTGTCATCGTTGGCGTTGGTGGTCCGTCCCCCGACCGCCACCCCGACCGGTCATTACCTGGGTTGTGTTCACCTGCAGCGGCTGTTGCGCGAGCCGCCGGCGATGCTGGTCGGGGGGATCGTCGACGCCGATTTGCCCGTCCTGGCACCGGAAACTCCGCTTGCGGTGCTGACCCGGTACTTCGCCGCCTACAACCTGGTGTGCGCCCCGGTGGTCGACGGACAGCACCACCTGCTGGGCGCGGTGACCGTGGATGACGTCCTCGACCATCTGCTGCCACACGACTGGCGAGCGCGCAGCGACGAGCTCTCGCTGGATGCGGCCGGAGGGGTGTCATGAGCAAGTCGGCGCCGCGGGCACGGCTTTATACCCCGCGGATCTCGCGGGTCTCCGCGCCGCGGGTAGACCCCGAGGCCGTCGGGCAATTCACCGAATCGATCGCCCGCTTCTTCGGCACAGGCAGCTACCTGCTGATTCAGACCTTGGCGGTGCTGGCCTGGATAGTGCTCAACGTCACCGCGGTCAGCCTGCGCTGGGACCCCTACCCGTTCATCCTGCTCAACCTGGCGTTTTCCACCCAGGCCGCCTACGCGGCACCGCTGATCTTGCTGGCCCAAAACCGCCAAGAGAACCGGGATCGCGTCACGCTCGAAGAGGATCGCCGCCGGGCCGAGGAGACCAAGGCCGATACCGAATACCTGGCTCGCGAGCTTGCCGCACTTCGGCTGGCGATCGGCGATGTCGCAAAGACCCGCGACTACCTACGCCGCGAACTGGAAGATCTGCGGGATCTACTGGAGGACCGTCACCGGGGCAAAGCAAACAAAGAGTCGGCACCTAGCGGTGATGGAACAGAGGCGCGCGCCGCGAGATCCACTTAAAAATGCGCAGGAACAAAACCCGATTTCCGTGACGGATCTTCGAAAAATGCCTCCGTCGTTTGACCTCGCCCAAGCCGGTATCGTCCCTGCACACAGACTCTGCGAATGTGGCGTTTGTGATCAGAGAGTTATGTATGGTGACTTAGGTCACGAAGCCCCAAAAGGGTTTCACAAGTGCCTAATAGGGCTCGAATATTGAGGACGGTCGGGTTGCGCATCGGGGGAGGCTTAGCTCTTGCAAAGATGCGGCAGCGGATACTCCGCGTGCCGCGTACCCCGAAAATGCCTGCTGCCCTCGTCAGCCGTCTCGCCACCGTACGACAGTCGACGCTTCGCGCCGCCCGGGCCACCAAAATCCCCGCCGCCTTCGTCGCAGTCGTTGCGGCGGTGCAGCAGTCGCTGACCCGCACCGCCCGGAGCCCGGCATTCGGTGTTGCCATGATCGCCTGCCTGGTCTTTGCCGGAGTCGTGGGCGCCGCAGCCCCGTCATTCCCGTTGCCAACGTCGACGCTGCGCGACGCCGCCATCACCCCGGTTGCCGCCGTAGCCCCCGCCTCCACCGACCCGTCGGGCCCACTGGTAATCGCCGTCCAACGTCCAAAAATTGGGTTCCACATCGCCGCGGCCCCCACGGTGTCCGCTCCCCCGCCGACAGGTGTGGTGAATACACCTGGCGCCCTTGGCATTCCGACGATGGCGCTGTCGGCCTACCGCAACGCCGAACAGATGATGGCCGGAACTGACCCTGGTTGCGGCATCAGCTGGAACCTGCTGGCCGGTATCGGGCGCATCGAGTCGATGCATGCCAACGGCGGCGCTACCGACGCGCACGGCACCGCGGTCCGACCGATCTACGGCCCCTCGCTGGACGGCACACTGCCCGGCAACGAGGTCATCGTCCAAGGCAACGCGGGCGGACGCATCACCTATGCGCGGGCGATGGGTCCGATGCAGTTCTTGCCGGGCACGTGGGCGCGCTACGCCTCCGACGGCGACGGCGACGGGGTGGCCGACCCGCAAAACTTGTACGACTCCACGCTGGGCGCCGCTCGTTACCTCTGCAGTGGCGGGCTGAACCTGCGCGACCAGTCACAGGTGCTGGCCTCGATCCTGCGCTACAACAACTCGATGCCGTACGCGCAAAACGTGCTCGGCTGGGCTGCGGCGTACGCCATAGGCGTGCTGCCCGTCGACCTGCCGCCGCTCACCGGCCCGCCACCGCCGATGGCCGACCCGCAACTAGAGCACCTGGCGCAGCTGGAGGGGCTCGGGCCGAACCTGCCGCTGAACATGCACGGCCTGCCGTCCACCGATCCGCTGGCACAAATGCCGTTGATCGACCTCACTGGGGCCAGTGCCAGTGCTCCCAACCAGCAACCGATGCCGTGGCAGCGGACGAATGCTCCCCGACCGTCGTGCACGGTGATTTGCATCGGCCAAGACACCGAGCTGCCACCGCAGTTCTCGGTGAACACGCCACCACCTGCTGCTCCGGCTACTGCGCCCGGCCTGCCAGCTGCTCCGCTTCCGGCAGCTCCGCCTGTGCTACCGCCGCCGGCCCCACAGCCGGTGGCCGCCCCGCCGCCGGCACCCGTCGCAGCATCGACTGCGCCTTTCGCCGGGTCCCCGGGCGGACCACCCGCAGGACCTCCGCCCGGCCCTGCCAGCTGACATCCCGGCCCGCATCGTCGCCGACTTGAGTCGTTGGTGCGGCTCGCCCCCTCGCCGCTGCGCGGCTGGGGGGACCCCCACAGCGGGCGCGCCCGGCCCGCATCGTCGCCGAACTACACTCGGCGGTGATGTCCGATCCGACTGCAAACATTCGCGCCGCGCTGGCCAAGGTGATCGATCCTGAACTGCGGCGTCCCATCACCGAGCTCGGGATGGTCAAAGGTATCGAGGTAAGCCCCGACGGCGACGTGCACGTCGAGATCTACCTGACCACCGCGGCATGCCCGAAGAAGACCGAAATCAGCGAGCGCGTGAGCCAAGCCGTGGCCGATGTCCCGGGCACCGGCAGCGTCAAGGTCAGCCTCGACGTGATGAACGACGAGCAGCGCACCGAACTGCGAAAGCAGTTGCGCGGCGATGCCCGCGAGCCCGTCATTCCGTTCGCGCAGCCGGGATCACTGACTCGGGTGTATGCAGTCGCCTCCGGCAAGGGTGGCGTCGGCAAGTCGACGGTGACGGTCAACTTGGCCGCGGCGATGGCCGCGCGCGGGGTGTCGGTCGGCGTGCTCGACGCCGACATTCACGGCCACTCCATCCCGCGGATGATGGGAACCGCCGACCGCCCCACCCAGGTCGAGTCGATGATCCTGCCGCCGATTGCGCATGAGGTGAAGGTGATCTCGATCGCGCAGTTCACCCAAGGCAATACGCCGGTGGTGTGGCGTGGTCCCATGCTGCATCGGGCTTTGCAGCAGTTTCTGGCCGACGTGTATTGGGGCGACCTCGATGTGCTGTTGCTCGACCTGCCACCGGGCACCGGCGACATCGCCATCTCGGTTGCCCAGCTGATTCCGAACGCCGAAATCCTGGTGGTGACCACGCCCCAACACGCCGCGGCGGAAGTGGCCGAGCGTGCGGGCAGCATTGCCTTGCAGACGCGACAACGCATTGTCGGGGTCGTGGAGAACATGTCTTGGCTTGCGCTGCCGGATGGCTCGCAGCTGCAGGTGTTCGGCGAGGGTGGCGGTCAGCAGGTCGCCGAGCGGCTATCGCGTGCGGTCGGCGCCGACGTGCCGCTGCTAGGCCAGATCCCGTTGGATCCCGCGCTCGTCGCTGCCGGCGATGCCGGCGTGCCGATCGTGCTCAGTGCGCCCGACTCAGCGGTGGGCAAGGAACTGCGTAGCGTCGCCGACAGCCTGTCGTCGCGACGCCGCGGCCTGGCCGGTATGTCGTTGGGACTAGACCCAACGAAGCACTAAAGCCTGGCGAGCAGACGCAAAGTCCCCCGACACGCCGTGCGTGCGGGGGACTTTGTGTCTGCTCGGCGTCCTAGGTGGCGTCGGCGTCGAAGGGCGCGGGGCCGGCGGCGAGTGGCTCCGAAGCGGTTGCCGGCGGCGGCGAAGGCTGCACCACCGGCTGGCTCTGAGCGGCTGGCTCGTCGAACTTGCCGGTGAACAGCGAGTCGTCGCCGTCGAATAAGTGCTTCGTCAGCACTGCGCGCGGCGTCAGGCCGCGCAGCTTCTGCAGCTCGCTGAGGGGCTCACGAAGGTTGTCGAATTCGGGCCCAATGTCCTCGCGCAGCTGATTCGTCATCCCGCTGAGGTAGTCGCGGGCCTGGCGCAGCGCCGTGGCGGTCCACCGGATCGCGCCGGGAAGCCGCTCAGGGCCCAAGACCACCAGCCCGACCACCACGAGCACCAGCATTTCCCCCCAACCGACGTTGGCGAACATCTAGCTGGTGTCCGGGCCCGGCGTCACCGTCAGCGTGACGTGCCGGCCGTCGCGGACCACCTCGACCGGGGCTGGCTGCCCGACCGTCAACTGGCGTACGGCGACGACGAACTCTTCGGCGTCGGCCACGCCGCGGTTGCCCACCTTGACCACCACGTCGTTCTCCAGGATCCCGCCCTTTTCGGCGGGGCCACCGGCCTTCACGTTCGCGACCTGTGCACCCTGCGCGATCGCGTTGCTCACCGACCGGGTGCTCAGCCCCAGCGTCGGGTGCACGATTTTGCCATCCTTGATCAACGTCTCGGCAACCAATTTCGCTTCGTTGATCGGAATCGCGAAGCCCAGCCCGCTGGCGCTGTCCGACAGCGACTTGCCCGCGGTGTCGATGCCGATGACCTGAGAATCCATGTTGATCAGCGGTCCGCCGGAGTTGCCGTGGTTGATCGATGCGTCGGTCTGGACGGCGTCGATAACCGTGTCGGTGTCCGAGCCCTCCCCCGACAGCGGGATGGGGCGGTGCAGTGCGCTGATGATGCCGTGCGTGACCGTGCTGCGCAGACCCAACGGCGCACCCGCGGCCAGGACTTCGTCGCCGACGCGCACCTTGTCGGAGTCACCGAGCCGGGCCACCGAAAGGTGGTCGACATTGTCGACCTTGAGGACGGCCAGGTCGGTCTTGGGGTCGCGGCCGACCAAGTTAGCGGGCACTTCCTTGCCGTCATTGAACACAACGGTGGTCTTGAACTGGCTAGGGTTGTTGGCCGCTTCGGAGATGACGTGATTGTTGGTGACGATGTAACCGCGGCTGTCGACCACGAACCCGGATCCCTGCATACCTTCTTGATCGCTGACCGATTGGATCGTGACCACCGAATCTTCCACCGCGGCAGCGACTTTGGTGAATCGGCCGGCCGGCGATTCGCTGTTGCCGTTGGTTGCCAACGTCACTTTGGACGTGGTGAACGCCTCAACGACCTCTGCCGTCTTGCGTCCGACCACGCCACCGATCAAGCCGATCACCAACGCGAGCACGGCCAGCACGAGCAGCGCCAGGTAGGACACCCGTCCCCCGAACAGCACATCGCGCACTCCCAGCCGACCGTGTTCGCCGCCGACTGCGAGCGGGCCCGATGGCGTTACAGCCGGCTCGCCCAGAGCGGCGGCCGCGCCCGGGTCGCGCCAAGGGTCGTCGGGTTGATCTGCCTGGTCTTTGTCGCCGTCGAGCGCGCCGGCATCGGTGGGGTGCCGTTGCAACGAGTCCGCTCCGGGAAACGGACGACCGAAGGCCTCCGAAAGCACCGGGTCGGCCGGTTCATCGTGCGGGGTGAACTCGCCGGCGTCGCGATACTTCGGCGGACGTACCCGTTCGGCGACGAACGACCCCTGCAGGCCGTCGGGACGGCTGAAGGCTTGGCGTGACGCAGCGTCGACGGGCGGCCGGGAAATGGGTCGCGGCGCCAGCCGGGGGGCGCCGTCCTTTTCTTCGTCGGAGCTCACGTCATCCTCTTCCGAACGTGTTAAGAAGCGCGCGCTATGCGCACGAGCACGGCGCGGCGCACCGGCTTGGCCAACTTCACACCCACCCTACCGAGGATCGCGCCGGTCAGGCGGCGTGCCTTCACTTCGCTGTGCGCGGGGATCTCTCCACCGGTCCCTGCCTGTCTGTCCCGCGTCGTCGTCGGGCGAACAGTCCGGAATCTGCGACAGCAATCCCAGCAGCGTGCTGGGGATCCTGATCGGCTGGGAATCGCGCAGCGCGGCGCGAGCCCGGCGGTGACCTTCCACTTCTGCGGCGCACTCAGGGCAAAGGGAAATGTGATGCGCCGCCCGCAGGTGCGCGTTCATCCGCAGCTCACCGTCGACAAACGCGGCGATGGCCTCCGTAGACAGATGCTCGGTAGATCCGAATTGCCGCGGCGCGCCGACCGGCGCGTCGCTTTGGGAGGCGAATTGGGTCGGGAGCCAGGAGAACGCTCGGCGGAACACATGTCCCCGCTCGACCATCACCAGCTCCTATCCGTATCAGCGTTCGGTCTGCGCGCGCTACCTCGAATGTAGCGCGCTGCCCGATACGGAACAGCAATGAACAGCGGATCAGGCGGCGTGTGTCTTACTCGGAGAGCTCCGGAACGGCACCGGCCGTGGAAGGGTTGGCATGAGTAGCTCCCTCCGAGTGCGCGGCGAGATAGTCCCGCAGCGCCTGTCGGCCCCGGTGAATGCGGCTACGCACGGTGCCGAGCTTCACCCCCAGGGTGGCCCCGATCTCCTCGTAGGACAGTCCTTCGATGTCACACAGCACGACGGCGGCACGGAACTCGGGCGGCAGTGAATCCAACGCCGCTTGCAGGTCGGGCCCCAGCCGCGACTCGTGGTAGATCTGCTCCGGGTTGGGCTCGTCGGCGGGCACCCGGTCGTAATCGTCGGGCAGCGCCTCCATCCGGACGCGGCCGCGACGGCGCACCATGTCGAGAAACAGGTTGGTCGTGATGCGGTGCAGCCAGCCTTCAAAAGTCCCCGGCTGGTAGTTCTTCACCGACCGGAAGACCCGGATGAAGGTCTCCTGGGTCAGGTCCTCGGCGTCGTGCTGGTTGCCGGAAAGTCGATAAGCCAATCGGTAGACCCGGTCGGCGTGCTGACGGACCAGCTCGTCCCATGACGGCATGGTGGTCTTGTCCCCGGTCGCGTCGAATACCGCGGTGCCGTAAGGCTCTTCGTCCGGCTCGACCCAGTCGGCGTCCCGATACCGCTCGGGATGCGACATGCTCGCAGGGCTCATCAGTGTGGTGATGGGTAAGTCCTCCGGAATCAGACTGCCGTCGAGGTTAGGCAATTCGTCACCGCGGGCAACGCGAAGACGCCGAGATGTATTCCCGGACCATCGGCCTCCGCGCTCCATGGGAGATACCGTTGCCTATGGGCGTATGTGCGGTATGTGATCGCACTGAGCTTTGACTGAGAATGGGCGCCCGCACCCCGTTGCGCAGGCCGTATTCATCAAATTGTGACCTTGATTGGCCGCGAGGTTTGGGTGTGTCGCGGGCTAGCACCGGGCGCGCCTGATCGCACGCGGCATCGGATGGATTTACGCTGCGGACATGGCCACCACCGACAGCACACCAGAGCAGTCGGCTCCGCCGAGTCGGGCCGAATCGCTCTCCGCGCATGCCGAGGGGTCGATTTCCGAAGACGCGGTTCTGTTGGCCGCCCGCGAGCGCGCAGTCGACATCGGCGCTGGCGCAGTGACCCCCGCGGTGGGAGCCCTGCTCAGCCTGCTGGCCAAACTCAGTGGCGGCAAAGCCGTCGTCGAAGTGGGTACGGGTGCGGGAGTCAGCAGTCTGTGGTTGTTGTCGGGGATGAGCGACGACGGCGTGCTGACCACGATCGACATTGAGCCCGAACACCAACTGATCGCCAAGCAGGCGTTTTCTGACGCCGGGATCGGGCCATCGCGGACTCGGCTGATCGGCGGCCGGGCTCAAGAGGTGCTGACTCGGCTGGCCGATGCGTCGTACGACCTGGTCTTCATCGACGCCGATCCGATCGATCAGCCAGATTACGTGGTCGAGGGGGTGCGATTGCTGCGCTCCGGCGGGGTCATCGTTGTGCACGGCGCCGCGTTAGGCGGGCGGGCCGGCGACCCCGCCGCGCACGACACAGAAGTCGCGGCGGTGCGCGAGGCGGCGCGGCTGATCGCCGAGAACGAGTTGCTCACCCCGGCGCTCGTGCCGCTCGGCGACGGCCTGCTCGCCGCCGTGCGCGACTGATTCAGTCCGTTACGGATTCTTGACGCGCTTCCGCTTGACGTCCGGTTGAACGTGCGTTTAGCATTCTGAACATGCGTTCAGCCGACGATTTGACCGCCGCGGCCCGGATTCGCGACGCGGCGATCGCGCAGTTCGGCGAGCATGGCTTCGGCGTCGGGCTGCGGTCGATCGCCGAAGCAGCGGGAGTGAGCGCTGGGCTGGTCATCCACCACTTCGGGTCCAAGGACGGTCTGCGCAAAGCCTGCGACGACTACGTCGCTGAAGAGATCCGCAGCGGGAAATCGGAGGCGATGCGCTCCAGCGATCCCGCTACCTGGTTCGCCGCGATGGCCGAGATCGAGGAGTACGCACCGTTGATGGCGTACTTGGTGCGCAGCATGCAATCCGGCGGTGAGCTGGCGAACACACTCTGGCGCACGATGATCGCCAATGCCGAGGGTTACCTCGACGAAGGGGTACAGACCGGTGTGCTGAAACCCACCCGGGATCCGCAGGCTCGGGCGAAATATCTGGCGATCACCGGCGGCGGCGGCTTCTTCTTGTACATCCAAATGCATGAAACACCAACGGATCTGCGCGCAGTGCTGCGCGACTATGCCCGCGACATGATGCTGCCCGCTCTCGAGCTCTACACCGAAGGCTTGTTGACCGACAGCACCATGTACGACGCCTTCGTGGAACAGGCGGAACGTGAAACAGGAGAGAGGGAATCCGATGCCAGTTGACAACAACCCAGTGCCGATCGAAATCCGCGGACTGACAAAGTGTTTCGGCACCGTTCAGGCCTTAGACGGCCTCGAGTTGACGGTACGCGAGGGCGAGGTACACGGTTTTCTCGGACCCAACGGCGCCGGAAAGTCGACGACCATCCGCATCCTGCTGGGAATAGTCAAGGCTGACGGCGGAACCACACGGCTGCTCGGCGGCGACCCCTGGACGGATGCCGTCGAGCTGCACCGCCAGATCGCCTATGTTCCAGGCGATGTGACCCTCTGGCCGAATCTCACCGGCGGTGAGACCATCGACCTGCTGGCACGTATGCGCGGCGGCATCGAGGAGAAGCGCCGCGATGAGCTGATTGAGCGCTTCGAGCTGGATCCGCACAAGAAGGCCCGGACCTACTCCAAGGGAAACCGCCAGAAGGTCTCGTTGATTTCGGCCTTCTCGTCGCGGGCTCGGTTATTGCTCCTCGATGAGCCAAGCAGCGGCCTGGACCCTTTGATGGAGAACATCTTTCAGCAGTGCGTCGCGGAAGCCCGGGACCGCGGCACGACGGTTCTGCTGTCCAGTCACATCCTGGCCGAGACCGAAGCATTGTGCGAGCGGGTGACGATCATCCGCGCCGGCAAGACAGTCGAGAGCGGCACACTGGAGTCGATGCGCCATCTCAGCCGGACGTCGATCAAGGCGGAAATGCTGCGGGACCCGGGTGATATCAGCCGTATCCGCGGCGTCGAGGATGTCAGCTTCGAAGGAAGCACACTGCGCGCCCACGTGGACAGCGAGAGCCTCGGCGACCTGATCCGGGTGCTCGGTGATGCCGGCGTGCGCAGCCTGGTCAGCCAGCCACCCACGTTGGAGGAACTGTTCCTGCGCCATTACGGCATGGGCTCCCACGGCAAGCGTGACGTCAGCGGCCAAGAGGTGCGAGCATGACCGCCACCATGTTGGATCGACCGCAATATCCGGCACACGAAGCGCCGCAACGCGGTTCGGTGTTCAGCGGCACTTTCGGAATGCTGCGGCTCTATCTACGCCGCGACCGGGTGGTCTTGCCGCTCTGGGTGTTGCTGCTGTCGTTGCCGCTATCGACCGTCTACATCGGCAGCATCGAAAAGGTCTACCCCGGCCAAGCGGCCCGCGCCGCGTTTGCCGCAACGATCATGGCTAGCCCGGCGCAACGGGCGCTCTACGGGCAGATCTACAACGACAGCCTTGGCGCAACCGGCATCTGGAAAGCCGGAATGTTCCATCTGCTGATCGCTGTGGCCGTCATCCTCACTGTCATCCGTCATACCCGTGCCGATGAAGAAACCGGCCGCGCCGAACTGATCGACTCGACGGCGGTCGGCCGGTATGCCAGCCTGACAGCTGCCCTGCTGCTGTCGTTCGGAGCATCGGTGATCACCGGTGCCGTCGGGGCCGCCGGCCTGCTCACCACCAGCGTCCCGCGGGACGGTTCGCTGGCGTTCGGGGCCGCGCTGGCCTGCTCGGGTCTGGTATTCACGGCGGTCGCCGCGGTGGCCGCTCAGCTGTCGCCAGGCGCCCGGTTCGCCCGCGGCGCCGCCTTCGGCGCGCTGGCCACCGCCTTCACGCTGCGCGCAGTCGGCGACGCCGGCTCGGGTACTTTGTCGTGGTTCTCGCCGCTGGGCTGGTCGCTGCAGGTTCGTCCATACGCGGGCGACCGGTGGTGGGTGCTGCTGCTGCATCTGGCCACCACCGTGCTGCTCACCGCGGTGGCCTATCGGCTGCTTGCCAGCCGCGATGTCGGCGCCGGGTTGATTGCGGAACGCCCGGGGCCGGCCCGCGCAAGGCCGATGCTGCGGGGCGCCCTCGGACTGGCCTGGCGGCTTGATCGCGGCGCGCTGCTGCTGTGGACGGTCGGGCTATGCCTCTATGGCTTGCTGATCGGCAGCGTGGTGCACGGCATCGGCGACGAGCTGGGCGGCGGTACGGCGCAAGACATTGTCGAGCGGATGGGCGGAACCGGCGCACTGGAGCAGGCCTTCGTCGCTGTGGCGTTCTGCATGCTGGGCATGATGGCGGCCGCATTCGCCATCTCGCTGGCCCTGCGGCCGCACCAGGAGGAGGCCAGCCAGCGAGCCGAAACGGTGCTGAGCGGCGCGGTGGGCCGAAGCCGTTGGTTAGCAGGCCATCTGGCTATCGCGCTGATCGGCTCTGCCGTCGCAATGTTGACCGCAGGAGCAGCGGCCGGACTGTCCTATGGTGTTGCCGCACACGACATCGGCGGCAAGCTTTCGATGGTCCTCGCGACCGCCGCGGTACAGCTGCCCGCCGTGTGGCTTTCCGCCGCGGTGACCGTCGCACTGTTCGGGCTGGCACCGAGGTTCAGCCCGGTGGCGTGGGGCGTGCTGGTCGGGTTCGTCGCGCTCTACCTGATCGGGTCGCTATCGGGCTTTCCCCAGTGGCTGCTCGACCTCGAGCCGTTCGCACACGTTCCGCGAGTTACCGGCGGCGCCTTCACACCAGTTCCAGTCCTGTGGTTGTTGGTGATCGACGCCGCGCTGTTCTCGGTGGGAACGGCGGCGTTCCAACACCGCGACGTGCAGACCTAAGGAGGTCATCATGAATGTGCTTGGTAAGGGCCTGGTTTCAGCGGCTTTGGGTCTGGCTGCCTTCGGGTTGATGCTGTTCCTGCCGGCGGGGACATTCCACTACTGGCAGGCATGGGTCTTCCTCGGGGTGTTCGCGCTCTCCACCTGGATCCCCAGCATTTACCTGGCGCGCACCAACCCGGCCGCGCTCGAGCGGCGCATGCATGGCGGGCCGCTAGCGGAAACCCGAACGCTGCAGCGAATCGTCATCAGCTTCCTGGTTATCTGCTTTCTGGCCATGTTCGTTTTCAGCGCCCTTGACCACCGCTTCGGGTGGTCGCAGGTGCCGACGTCGATCTCGATGGTCGGCGATGTCCTGGTCGCGGTCGGGCTTTGCATCGCGATGCTGGTAGTCATCCAAAACGGCTATGCCGCAGCCAATGTCACGGTTGAAGCAAGTCAGCAGCTCGCTTCAACCGGGCTGTACGGGCTGGTACGGCATCCGATGTACACCGGAAACATCATCTTGATGGTTGGCGTCCCGCTGGCGCTCGGCTCGTACTGGGGTTTGGTCTTTGTCATCCCCGGCTTGATCGTGCTCGCGTTTCGCATCCGCGACGAAGAAGACCTACTCGAGCAGGAATTGGGTGGCTACCGCGAATACGAGCAGCAGGTGCGCTACCGGCTGGTGCCATACGTGTGGTGAGCGGCCCGGGTTAGATCCAGACGCCCTTGCCAACCGCGACAACGCCGCCCGCGCTGATCGCGAAGCGTTCACGGTCTTTCTCCAGGTCCACCCCGACCATCTCACCCGGCCCGACGACGACGTTCTTGTCCAGGATTGCGTGACGGACGACAGCACCGCGGCCAACGCGGGTGCCTGGCATGATCACACTGCCCTCCACGATCGCGCCGTCGTCGACAACGACGTTCGACGACAACACCGAGTTGCGTACCGACGCAGCCGAGATGATGCTGCCAGCCCCCACCACCGACTCTTGCGCGGAGCCGCCGTTGACGAACTTGGCCGGCGCTAGATTCTCCGACTCGCCGCGGATCGGCCAGCGCTTGTTGTACAGGTTGAACACCGGATGCACTGACACCAGATCCATGTGGGCGTCGTAAAAGGCGTCCAGGGTTCCGACATCGCGCCAGTAGGCCCGGTCCCGGTCGGTGGCGCCGGGCACTTCGTTGTCGGAGAAGTCGTAGACCGCGGCCAGCCCGTCGGACACCAGCCGCGGAATGATGTCACCGCCCATGTCGTGGTCGGAATGATCTTCGTCGGCATCGGCACGGATCGCATCGATGAGCACCTTGGTGGTGAAGATGTAGTTGCCCATCGACACAAAAGCACTATCCGGGTCATCCGGCGTGCCGGGCGGCTCAACCGGTTTTTCGATCCAATTGCGGATGCGCCCAGAATCGTCGGCGTCCAAACAGCCGAATGCGCTCGCCTCAGCGCGAGGCACCCGGATACCGGCGACCGTCACCCCGGCACCGCTGTCGACGTGAAACCGCAGCATCTGCTCTGGGTCCATCCGGTACACGTGGTCGGCGCCGAAAACCACGATGTAATCCGGATCCTCGTCATAAATCAGGTTGAGCGATTGGTAGATCGCGTCGGCGGAGCCGGTGTACCAGCGCGGGCCGAGCCGCTGCTGCGCGGGAACCGGGGTGATGTACTCACCGGCCAACCCGGACAATCGCCAGTTCTGCGAAATGTGACGGTCCAGCGAGTGCGACTTGTATTGGGTGAGAACGCAGATCCGCAGATAGCGGGCATTGACGAGATTGGAAAGCACGAAGTCGATCAGCCGGTAGGCGCCGCCGAAGGGAACCGCGGGTTTGGCCCGGTCCGCGGTCAAGGGATACAACCGCTTGCCCTCCCCCCCGGCCAGGACGATACCCAGCACGTGTGGCGCTTCCCTCATGGATCAAACCTATCGGCCGCTGCGAACCCCTGCCATGTCATTCCGGTGAATACCCACGCTCAGGGACTGTCCATCAATCAATTGGGGCCAACCCGGCGACGGCGCCGCCAGCAACCGACTATTACCGTGCCCGTATGCGGGTGGCGATGATGACTCGGGAGTATCCGCCGGAGGTGTACGGCGGCGCGGGGGTGCATGTGACCGAGCTTGTCGCGCAACTGCGCAAACTGTGCCAGGTTGACGTGCATTGCATGGGCGCCCCCCGGGCGGACGCTTTCGCCTACCAGCCCGATGTGCAACTGCGCGGTGCGAATCCGGCGCTGTCGACCTTGTCGGCCGACCTGGCGATGGCCAACGCCGCCGGGGAGGCCAGCGTGGTCCACACCCACACCTGGTACACCGGGTTGGCCGGGCAGCTGGCCGCGTTGCTCTACGACGTCCCGCATGTCTTGACCGCGCATTCGCTGGAGCCGTTGCGGCCGTGGAAAGCAGAACAGCTCGGCGGCGGCTATCGGATCTCTTCGTGGGTGGAGCACAGCGCGGTGACGGCTGCCGACGCCGTCATCGCGGTCAGCTCGGGTATGCGCGACGATGTGTTGCGGGTCTATCCGACGCTGGATCCCGGCCGGGTACATGTCGTGCGCAACGGGATCGACACCGAGGTGTGGCACCCCGTCGAGCCGGCGCCGTCTGTCCCGGGGGAATCCGTGCTCGCCGACCTCGGCGTCGACCGTGCCCGACCGATCGTGGCATTTGTCGGACGAATTGCCCGACAGAAAGGCGTCGCCCACCTGCTGGCGGCCGCACACCGCTTCGACCCCGACGTGCAACTGGTGCTGTGCGCGGGAGCGCCCGATACACCGGAAATCGCCGCGGAGGTGTCCGCTGGGGTAGCCGGGCTGGCCGGCGAGCGGTCCGGCGTGTTCTGGGTCAGAGAGATGCTGCCGATCGGGAAGATACGCGAGATACTCTCGGCTGCAACAGTTTTCGTATGCCCATCGGTGTACGAGCCGTTGGGCATCGTCAACCTCGAAGCGATGGCCTGCAGCACCGCTGTGGTGGCGTCGGATGTCGGTGGCATTCCCGAGGTGGTCGCCGACGGGGCAACGGGTTCGCTGGTGCACTACGATCCCAGCGACCCTGACGACGCCGACGGTTTTCAGACCAGGCTCGCTGAGGCGGTCAACGCCCTGATCGCGGATCCGGAAAAGGCGGAGCGCTACGGCCAGGCGGGCCGACAGCGCTGCATCGCGGAATTCTCCTGGGCGCGCATTGCGGAACAGACGCTGGAGATTTACCGGAAGCTGGCTTAGCTGGTGACGCCTTTGAGCTCGTCGCCCAGCGCGGCGGCTTCGTCGGGTGTCAGCTCGACGACGAGTCGGCCACCGCCCTCCAGCGGTACCCGCATCACGATGCCGCGCCCCTCCTTGGTCGCTTCCAGTGGACCGTCTCCGGTCCGGGGCTTCATCGCCGCCATCGAGTGCTCCCTCCAGGTTCGAGGTGGCCCGCCGTCACGGACCTGGTCAGTGCCGGGCACGCCCCGCCAGTGGAATTCCAGCCATCCCCGGCGTTGAACTGCAAATTCACCCCCCCATTGTTCCCTATTGGGCTCGGGCAGGTGTACATGACCTCCGGGTCGGCGTTTTAACGGGCTGTATCTGACTGCCCGATTCCTCAGCGGGCCGCTCACGGCCCGCTCGTCATCGAGCTGGCGACGGCACCCAGCATGTTCGAAGGTGATCGTCGACCATCCCGGTCGCCTGCATCAACGCGTAGGCCGTGGTCGGTCCGACAAAACGGAATCCGCGCCGCTTCAACTCGCGTGCCATCGCGGTGGATTCTGCTGTCACGGAAGGGACTTCTGCGGAGGTCAGGGGCCGGGACCGCGGCGCCGGCGCAAACGACCACAGCAACTCGGAGAGGTCGACCTCGGTATCGGCAGCTGCACGCGCGTTGGCGATAGTCGCCTCGATCTTGGCGCGATTGCGGACGATTCCCGGATCGGCCATCAGCCGGGCCACGTCGACATCGGTGTAGCGGGCGACGGTCTCGATGTCGAAGCCGGCGAATGCCTGCCGAAAATTCTCCCGCTTGCGCAGGATGGTCAGCCAGGAGAGGCCGCTTTGAAAGGCCTCCAGACTCAATCGCTCGAACAACGGCACCCGCCCGCGCAGCGGTTGGCCCCATTCCTGGTCGTGATAGTCGCGGTAGAGCGCGAAGTCCGGGCCTGGCCGACTTTCGGCCCAATCGCAGCGGATCAACCCGTCGCCCTCCGGCGCGGTCATGTGTGCTCCTGGTCGTCGCCAACATCGGAGACGGGATCGGCGTTCTCGGTCTCATCGGCGGCTGCTGCGGCGTGCACCGACGAGAGTTGGCCGCGCAGCAAGTCGAGCTCCTGACCGAGCCGGTCCAGCACCCAGTCCACCTCGCTGGTCTTGTAGCCGCGCAGCGTCTGAGTGAACTTCACGGCGTCGACGTCGGCGCCGGTGACACCGGAGGCCGGCAGCACGGTCGGCGTCGTTCCGCTGGGCAGCGGCGGCAGCGACTCACCGCGGCCGAACAGCAAACTGACCACCCCGAACAGCACGACCGCGACCAGGACCAGCACCACCACGTAGAGCAACACCAAAGCCACGTGACCGATATTGCACTACCCCAGCGACAAGCTGGCGTGCGGTGTCTTAGCGCGGCCGGACGGCGTTCATCGGCGGCCGATCGGCCAGCGAGACCGTCGACGTGCGCGGCATGTAGTCCTCACCATCGGGGCCGTCGACGAAAAACTGGGTCAACCCCACTCCGGAGTCGGGTATGCCGCAGCGCGACAGCAGAGTCGCGACAACCTGGCGGCTCATCGGGCCTAACTCGGCCAGCGGCCGGTTTCGGTGTGCCCGCACGCCCAGGTTGACCTGTGCGATCGCGTCCAGCCCCAGCCGGTCATAGGTATCGACCAGCAGGCCGATCTCGACGCCGTAGCCCGGTGCGAACGGCACCGAGGTGAGCAGTTCGCGAGTGGCCGCATACTCGCCGCCCAGCGGCTGCAACACACAACCCAGTTCGGGCCGCAGGGCCGCGAGCAGCGGCCGCGCCACCAACTCCGTGACCCGGCCGCCGCCAGTGGCCGCCTCGGCGCCCTGACCACTCAAAGGCCGTCGGTAAAAGCTTTTGACCAGGTGGATGCCATCTTCGGTGAGCAGCGGCCCGAGCAGCCGCGGGACGAACATCGGGTGCGGGTCGATCAAGTCGGAGTCGACGAACACCACGATGTCGCCATCGGTGGCGGCCAGTGAGCGCCACAGCACTTCGCCCTTGCCGGGCCGCGGCGGGATGTGAGGCAAGGCTTGTTCCCTGGTGACGACGCGCGCGCCTGCGGCGATCGCCCTTATCTCGGTGTCGTCGGTGGAGCCCGAATCGAGCACGATCAACTCGTCGACCAGCCCGCCGACCAGCGGTGAAATGCTGTCGATCACCGATTCGACGGTTTCTTCTTCGTTGAGGGCGGGCAACACCACCGAGATGGTCCGTCCGGCCTTCGCGGCCACCAACTCGTCAACGGTCCAATGCGGACGGGTCCAACAGCGGTCGGCCAGCCAGACGTCGCCCGGCAGCGCGGTCAATGCGCCCTCAGCGGCGAGGTCGACCAGCTCTGATGCCGTCATGCAAGTCCTCTCACCGTGCGCGTCGGCAGCCGCTGCCCCTTGATCGAAGCCACCATCTCCAACACCCGCCGGGTGGGCCCGACTTCGTGCACCCGGAACATCCGCGCACCGGCGGCAGCCGCGAGCGCGGTGGCTGCAAGGGTTCCCTCCAGCCGTTCGGTCAGATCCACCCCAAGAGTCTCCCCGACGAAGTCTTTGTTGCTCAACGCCATCAACACCGGCCACCCGGTGTTAACAAGATCTTCCATGTGCCGCAACAGCGCCAGGCCGTGGAAGGTGTTCTTGCCGAAGTCATGGGTCGGGTCGATCAGCACGCGGTCACTCGCCACGCCGGCGGCGACGGCGCGCTCAGCGGCCGCGGTGACTTCCCGGATCACGTCGTCCACCACCCCGCGGGCGGTCGTCCCATAGCTGACCCGAAACGGCCTGGTGCGTGGCGGCAACCCCCCGGTGTGCGAGCACACCAAACCGGCTCCGAATTCGGCGGCCACCTCGGGCATCGCTGGATCGAAACCACCCCAGGTGTCGTTGATCAGGTCTGCGCCCGCCCGGCAGGCCTGCCGGGCAACCTCGGAGCGCCACGTGTCGATGCTGATCAGTTGATCGGGGTAGCTATCGCGCAGCCACTCGACGAACGGCACGACCCGGGTTACTTCGGTTTCGGTGTCGATGTTCTCTCCCGGGCCCGCCTTGACGCCGCCCACGTCGACGACGTCGGCGCCCTCGGCGATGACGTGATGCGCGGCGTCGCGGGCCGCGGCGTCGCCGAAGGTGGCGCCGCGGTCGTAAAACGAATCCGGTGTGCGGTTGACGATCGCCATGATCAGCGGGCGGTCGCTCGTTACTCGGCGACCGCACAGGGTGGAGTGCACCCATCTATGGTGCCCGTCGTCGGCGCCGCCCGAGCGATGAGGGCCTCGCTGAACCTCACCAGACTCAATGGCCTCTTCAGGCGCTGAGTCAGGGGGCACTCGCTTTTTCATTTCGAGGCGCGGACGATTCACCGCCTTGGTGATATCGCATATGCATCACTACTGAGAAGGGAGTGCCGCCGATCTGACGGTACTGCTGTGGCTATTGATGACGCAGCGACCAGCGTGCGTCGTTAGCCCTGCGGTCGCTTACCGGCCGCCACCTCGCCGGGATATTCGTCGTAGAACGGCACATAACCCTCGTCGCGGCCGGCCAACACGTACAGCGG
>NZ_JBATXN010000141.1:0-1646 GCF_049673265.1 Mycobacterium sp.
GAATGGCCTGCGACATGATGATCTCGGGGCGATCGGAAAAGGACGTCGTCGATGAGCTGTCGATGCGCAACCCCGGATTGAACAGCGGCGGCGCCATGCGATTCGCGGCGCTCGCCTCGAGCACTTACTGCCCGGACTACCTGAGCAAGTCGAGCGTGCACACCACCCAGCCGCTTATCCCGGGTCTTGGTGGCCACTAATAAGCCCAGGTCGGTCCCACCCAAAGGGCATCCTTGCTGTAGCGCACATCCCGCTACCGGGCGGGCGCAAGTGACGTTTGCGTTGATCCACGCAGAGTAGGTTTATCCGACAGCGCAGTCAGCATTGCGAGGGATGAGTCCGATGGCCCGAATTAACATCAAAACCGTCTTGGGGATAACCCTGACCGCCTTAGCGGGGGCCATCCTGGGACTGCTGCCGAGTGGGCTTGTTGGCATGGTGGTCAGCATTGTGGTTTCGATAACCATGTTCATCGCGGGCGCGGCTTTACTGGCGAACCGAAATACGCCCTGGCGTGAATTGCGGCCAAAGTTCAGGTGGGGCGGCGGTCGATAACCACCAGGCATACAAACATCTAGCTCCCCCGCCTGGACTCGAACCAGGAACCCTTCGGTTAACAGCCGAATGCTCTGCCAATTGAGCTACGGAGGACTGCCCCTTTTCCACACGCCTGGTGGGCGCGGATCGAGGGATGACTCTAGCTTACTAAGCTGCCCAGCCCAACCGAATCAATCACCCGCCGGAGAGCACTTGCCCCCCGGTATGGGGCAGGATGGACACAAGCGCACCAACGTCGTCTGGAGGGGACCGCTTTGATCCGGTATGCCGTCATGCTCGCAGTGGGCTACGTGTTGGGCGCCAAGGCTGGGCGCCGTCGCTACGAGCAGATCCTCGGCACCTACCGCACCCTGACGAGCAGTCCCGCCGCCAAATCGGTCATCGAAGGCGGACGGCGCAAAATCGCGAATCGACTGTCACCCGACTCCCGGATGGTGACGTTGACCGAGATCGACAACGAGACCAGCGTCGTCGAGCCGCCAAAACCGAGGCGCGCTTAGGCGGTGAGATCGTCGCCGCTGGCCTGCTGCAGCAAGCTGCGGCGGTAGGCCTCCATCGCGACCAAGTCGCCGAAGAGCGCGTGGTACTCGTCGCCTTGCTCCACCGGTGACATCCGCTGCAGTTTGGACTTGACCTCCGCGATCTGCCGGCCGACCCAAACCTCCTGCAGACGCGCCAGCACTCCGGCGATGTAGCGGGGCAGCTTCTCGTCATCGTCGACCCGGATGCCCTCGACGCCAAGCTCGCTGATCAACCCGGCGGCTGCCGGCGACGGGGCCTTCTGGCGCACCGCATCGAGCCACTCTGCCCCGCCGACGCCGCTTGCGGTGCCGCCCGCCGTCTCGATCGCAGCGCTGACCGCGGCGTAGCCGGGATGCGTAAAGCTTTCCACGGTGAGCGAATCGAACACCGGCCCGGCCAGCGCCGGGTACTGCAACGCCGACTTGAGCGCCTCACGCTGCGGCCACCGCGTGGGGTCGCGCGGGTCGGGACGAAGGGCAGCGAAGTCGGACCCAATGGCGTCGGACTGGGCTGCCACCGCGCGACGAGGCTTGGCGCGGCTGGTTGGGTGCTTCGCCTCTTCGCGC
>NZ_JBATXN010000142.1:0-2069 GCF_049673265.1 Mycobacterium sp.
AACCTCCAATGCACTTCTCAACGGGATGCCAATGAGCAACGCCGTCAACGGCCGGCGCACCAGCGGCTTCGTCGTCCGATACGGCTTCCGCCACGCCGTCATGCCACGCCCACCATCGGCCGGATAATGCAGTCACCGGTTTCGGGCGAACTGAACGCCGCGCCATTGCAATTGGTCGCTGCCGGCACCCGTACCGACAGCCCTTTATCCGCGACAAGATTTTTATCCGCCGCGGACAATGCGCGGCTTCCGCTGCCGACCAATCAAGCGTCCGCGACGGTCGGCGAAACCGGCGTGTTCACGCAGATCGCGACACCGCCGACGGACAACCAAATTCATGATGAACACCTGGTACCGGCGGATGAACAGTGGCGGTATAGGCGTGAACAGTTGGCCTCGTCAGGGCGTTGTCCAACCGTGACCATCTAACCTTTTATCAGACGGCCTTCGTCATGTCTGAAGGTCGAAAAACTTACGGTTATTGAGGAGGAAAACCGGATGTCGTTCGTGACCACGCAGCCGGAAGCATTGTCGGCAGCGGCCGGCAGCCTGCAGGGGATCGGCTCAGGGGTGAACGCACAGAATGCCGCAGCGGCGGCCCCGACCACCGGGGTGGTTCCCGCTGCCGCCGACGAGGTTTCGGCGCTGACGGCGGCGCAGTTCGTCGCGCACGCCCAGCTGTATCAGGCGGTCAGCGCGCAGGCCGCGGCGATTCACGAGATGTTCGTGAACACGCTGGGCACCAGCGCCGGGTCCTACGCAGCCACCGAGGCCGCCAACGCGGCTGCGGCTCTCTAGGGGGGACGAGACTAGTGGTGGATTTTGGGGCGCTACCGCCGGAAATCAACTCCGCCCGCATGTATGGGGGTCCGGGTTCGTCGTCGCTACAGGCCGCCGCATCGGCCTGGAACGGGATTGCCGCCGAATTGAATTCGGCCGCAACCGGATACGACAATGTGGTGACACAGCTGGTCAGTGACGCGTGGATGGGGCCGGCGTCAACGTCGATGGCGAGCGCCGCGCAACAGTATGCGTCGTGGATGAGCACTGCCGCCACCCAGGCCGAGCAAGCGGCGACCCAGGCCAGGTCGGCCGCCGCCGCCTACGAGCAGGCGTTCGCCGCGACGGTGCCACCGCCGCTGATCGCCGCCAACCGTGCCGAGACCGCTGCGGCGACGCAGGCCAACGTTTTCGGTCAGTACACCCCGCTGATCGCGCAACTCGAGGCGCAATACGGTGAGATGTGGGCGCAAGACTCCGCGGCAATGTACGCCTACGCGGGTCAGTCAGCGGCCGCCGCCCAGGTGACGCCGTTCGCCTCCCCGGCGGCGACGACCAACCCTGCCGGGACGGCCGCTCAAGCCGGCGCGGTCAATAGTGCCGCCGCCACATCCACCGCATCGAGCACCCAGAACATCTTGTCGCAGCTCACCTCGTCGCTGCCGACCTCGCTGCAAGGCCTCGCCTCGCCCACCGCGGCGGCCACCACGACCGACCCACTGACGTCGCTCTTCAACTTCATCTTCGGGACTACCGCCCTCCCGACGTCGCTGTCAGGGTTGGTCAACGATTACGCGCCCTACGCGAGCTTCTTCTACAACACCGAGGGTCTGCCTTACTTCAGCATCGGTATGGGCAACAACTTTATTCAGATCGCGAAGACCACGGGTCTGCTCAGCGGTCCCGCTGCGGCCGCCGCGGCCCCTGCCGCAACCGGCGGCTTAGGTGGCCTTGGCGGCATGCTGGGCGGTGGCGGCGGCGGTGCTGTCGGTTCAGGAGTGGCCGCCAATTTGGGCAGTGCCGGTGCGGTCGGCAAATTGGCGGTGCCGCCGTCATGGATCGGCGGGGCTCCGTTGGCGGCCCCGCACGCACCGCTCGCGATCAGCAGCGTCAGCGCCGCCCCGGAAAGCGGCGGTGCCGGAAACCTGCTAGGCGGTATGCAACTGGCGGGTACCGGCATGGGGCAGTTAGGCGGCTCCGGTCCGCGGTACGGGTTCAAACCCACGGTGATGGCCCGCCCACCGTTTGCAGGCTGATCGCCTAATTCGTTAACTCAACGGCGTTCGCGC
>NZ_JBATXN010000143.1:0-1510 GCF_049673265.1 Mycobacterium sp.
GATGCGCCGGAAGATAAACGCCTGCTCACCGATGGTTGTCCGATGCCAGGAGTGGAGATCCGGTTGGCGGCCGACGGCGAGATTTTCAGCCGCGGACCAGACCTGTTTCTGGGCTACACCGACGACGCGCTGACCGCGGCCGCCTTCGACGACGACGGCTGGTATCGCACCGGGGACATCGGCGTGCTGGATGCCGACGGCTACCTCACCATCACCGACCGCAAGGCCGATGTCATCATCCGCGGCGGAGAAAACATCAGTGCGGTGGAAGTCGAAGAGGTCCTGCTCGGCATGCCCGGCATTGCGGAGGCGGTGGTGGTCGCGGTGCCCGACGCCGGTCTTGGCGAGCGGGTTGCCGCCGTGCTGCGGCTCAAATCGGGGCACGCGCTGCCCACTGAAGACGAGGTGCGCACGCATTTCGCCGGCCAGGGCGTGGCTCGTCAGAAATGGCCGGAAGTTTTGCTCGAAGTCGACGACTATCCGCGCACGCCGAGCGGCAAGGTACAGAAGCGTCTGGTGCGCGAGGGCTTAGCAAGGGCTTAGCAATGACGTTGCGGTAGCCTTGGGCTGAGAATAGTATTCTCATAAATTGCGAAGGAGGATTTCATGGGGCAGTTGTCACATCGGGAAGATGTCCCGTTTCCAATCTTTGACGCGGATAACCATCTCTACGAGCCGCCGGAGGCGCTGACCAAGTTCCTGCCGAAGGAGTACAAGGACTTCGTCCAGTACGTGCAGATCAACGGGCGCACCAAGATCGCGATCCGCGGCCAAATCAGCAACTACATTCCCAACCCGACTTTCGAGGTCGTCGCTCGTCCGGGTGCCTGGGAGGAGTACTTCAAGTTCGGCAACCCTGACGGCAAGACCAAGCGCGAGTTGTTTGGTGAGCCGATGCGCGCAATCCCGGCGTTCTTCGAGCCCGGCCCCCGCCTGGAGAAGATGAACGAGCTGGGCCTGGACCGCACGCTGATGTTCCCGACGCTGGCCAGCCTGCTCGAGGAACGGCTGCGCGACGACCCGGTCGCCGTTCACGTCCTGATCCATGCGTTGAACGAGTGGCTCGATGAGGTCTGGGGCTTCAATTACCAGAACCGGATCTTCACCACCCCGGTCATCACCTTGCCGATTGTCGAGAAGGCGATCGAGGAGCTGGAGTGGGCGGTTAAGCGTGGCGCCCGCTGCATCCTGGTCCGCCCCGCTCCCGTCCCCGGCTTCCGCGGACCGCGGTCGTTCGCGGTGCCCGAGTTCGACCCGTTCTGGGAGCGGGTCGTCGAGCACGACGTGCTGGTTGGCATGCACTCCAGCGACAGTGGCTACTCGCGCTACACCTCCGAGTGGGACGGTGCCGACCAGGAGATGCTGCCGTTCCAAACCAATGCCATGGGCATCCTCAACGAGTGGCGGCCGATCCAGGACTCGGTGGGGTCGTGGGTGATTCACGGCGCGCTGTACCGGCATCCCAAGCTCAAAGTCGCGATCGTCGAGGCCGGTTCGAAGTGGATGACCC
>NZ_JBATXN010000144.1:0-7543 GCF_049673265.1 Mycobacterium sp.
TCTCAAAGCCGTACAGGTCCTCATCCTTACCAAGAAACGCCTCCCACTCGTCACCCGCATCGCGCCAGCGGGGCGCCCACAGCGTGTAGCGGTCACCGTCGGTCAGGCTCAAGCGGATCGGCACGAGGTCAGCAGCCATGCGGCACACAATAGCGACGGGCCGCGCTGCCGCCGGACCCCAGCCCGCGGTTAGCCGCCCCAGATGTCGGTGATAGCGGGCGCTCTGGCGGCAAGGCCGAGCTTCGGCAGCCCGTACATCTCCTCGAGCGTGGACAACACGTTGTAGTGGCTGATGGTCTCGGTGTAGGTACCCGGCCTGACGTTCGCTCCATAGATCACCGTGGGAATTTGATTCCGCGAGCTGTTGTCGTCCTCGTCCCACGTCAGGATCAGCAAGCTGTTGTTGGCTTTCGCCCATTCCGCGTACCGCGCCAGGTTCTGATACAGCCACGCGTCGCCCTGGGCGATCGAGCCGTCGTGCATGTCATTGTCGAGGTTGGGGGTGACGAATGCGACCGTCGGCAGGCCGGCGTAGTTCGCTGGGGCAGGAAAGGCGGAAAACGGCAGCGAGTAGTTGGCCGGGATGTTGCTGAAGCTGACCCAGGGCACGTGTTTGCGCGCGTACTTCCCCGCCTTGCATTCCGTCGAACCGACCGCGGGCAAGCTCTCTGCGAAGCCCACGAATGTGTGGCCGGTGGCGAGCAATTGCGAGCCGAGGTTGGGCGTGTTGCCCGCGTTGACCGGGCAGACGTTGTCGTTGACGAGCGTGTTGCCGGCGAACAAGGCGTAGTAGTTGGGTTCGCTGGGGTGCACCTCGGCGAAGGACTGCGCCATCATTGCGCCGTTGGCGGCCAGCTGGTTGATATAGGGCGCGGCCTTGTTTCCGATGATGTTGTTTTGCGAGCGATTTTCTTCCACCACGACGACGACGTGCGCGGGGGTCGGAACCGAGGCCGCCTTGACGTCCACGGGACCGGTTTCATGGATTTGATGGGTTGGCGGCCACGACATCAACGCAGTGGCAACCGCCAGGACGCCGAATAGGCTGACCGCCCGATATCGTTTGCCGCTTCGCCATGGTCGGCGCCGCATGGCGGGAGTATATGGTTCCTGCTCCCGCGCATTGGCACACGTATACGCGTGTCGAGCGGGGAAGCGCGGCAAACAAATTTGCGAATCGCGTCATGACGGATGCCCGAACAAGACATGATGTTTGCCAATCGCCCGGCCGGGGAGGATCGAGCGCGATCCATCACTGAAATTCTCGGCTGGCGGCTTACGGCTGGGAGGTCGCGATGTCAAATTCGAGGTTGCGGTCTTTCGCGATCGCCTGCGCCGCCGTCACGGGCGCGATGTCGATAGGAATGTGGGCCTTCCCGTCGGAGATGAAGGCGATCGTCGCCGAAGCCAAGCTTCTGGCCAACGAAGGCTGGATCATGGGCGGCACCGGCGTCCCGACACCGGACCAAAACTACATCGACTCAGTCGAATCGCTTTACCTCAGCCAGTTCAGCAACTACGCCTTCCAGGGCCTGACCACGCCGGAGCAGTTTTGCCCGATCATCTGCAATCCCAGCCAGCCTGATCTGACCTTCGGCGACTCGGTCAATCAGGGCGTGATCGACTTGAACAGCGTGATCGTCCCGGCGCTGCAGGGCGGAAACAACGTAGCGGTGCTCGGCTACTCGCAGAGCGCCACCGTCGCCACCGTGGAGATGAACAATCTGCTCAACAACACTCCGCCCGGAGTGGACCTGAGCCATTTGAATTTCGTGCTGCTGGGCGACCCCAATAGCCCGATCGGCGGGATCCTCGACCGCTTCCCGTTCCCCGACGGCGTCGGCGCTTTCAGTTTGAGCCCTGAGCCGCAACACGTTCCGTTCCTCGGTATCCCGCTGGGCTTGGCCGACACCCCGACCACCGGGATCGCGAGCGACATCTACACCGGCGAATACGACGGCTGGGCCAACTTCCCCGAGGACCCCAGCAACCTCTTCGCCGACATCAACGCGCTCATCGGCATACAGACCGTGCACCCGTTCTATCCGGACCCGACTCCCGGCGTGAACCTGGACACCACCAACATGGTTGACCTCGGGACGATCGGCAGCGCCCACTTCTACGACATCCCTGCACCGCTGCCCACGCTGGCGTTCATGTTCGACGGGGGACCCGCCGGACAGTTCTTCTACGATTTCTTTTCTCCGTCTGCGATCTTGTCCGACGACTGGGCCTACGGGAACCCAGGCGATCCGGGCGCCGGCTTCGCAGTCAATGGCGTCGACCCGATCGGTGTCGCCGGCCCCTGGGAAGTTGATGCGACCGGCCAGTTAGTGGCCTCCGGCGCCGACGGGTTCATCCCGAAGATGGATCCGCTACAGATGCTGGCCGGCATGGAGTATGCCGGGGTGCAGTCGTTCGTCGGCCCGATCGACGACCTTCTGAAAGATGCCGGGCAGGCGCCGCTGTCGCAATCGGTTGTCGACTCGCTGCTGTCGGGCTATGACGCCACGAACCAACTGGACGCGTCGCTGCTGACCTCGTGGATGGATGCGACGGCGAGCATCCCGTCGCTGGCGCCGGACGCCATCTTGAACGGCGCGCCCCTGATCTCCGGGCAGCCGCTGATCGACCTCGTTGGCTACGGTTTCGACATCTTCAACTTCTTCGGCGCCTAACGGCCCGCGGCGTCGTAGGGTCAAACTTCGTGGATGTCCATGTCGTTGACCACCCGCTGGCGACGGCCCGGCTGACCGCACTGCGCGACGAGCAGACCGATAATGCAACGTTTCGCGCCGCGTTGCGCGATCTGACCCTGATGCTGGTCTACGAGGCCACTCGGGACGCGCCCAGCCAGGCGGTCGCCGTGCGCACCCCGCTGGCCGAGACAGCGGGCACCCGATTGGCGAAACCGCCGCTGCTGGTGGCGGTTTTGCGAGCCGGACTGGGCATGGTCGATGCGGCGCTCACTCTGATACCAGAGGCCCGGGTGGGGTTCGTCGGCGTCGCCCGCGACGAGCAGACCGCTTTGGCCACACCATATTTGGAATCGCTGCCCGAGGATCTGCACGCTCAGCCGGTGCTGGCTCTCGACCCGATGCTGGCTACCGGCGGTTCGATGATCCACGCCATCGAGTGCCTGCAGCGCCGCGGCGCCGACGACATCACGGTGCTGTGTGTGGTGGTGGCCCCGGAAGGCATTGCGGCGCTGGAGAAAGCAGCCCCCGACGCCCGGGTGTTCACGGCGGCGGTCGATGACGGCCTCAACGAGGTTATGTACATCGTCCCTGGCCTCGGCGACGCCGGCGACCGCCAGTTCGGGCCGCGCTGACCTACCAATGCTGCACCGACGACGCTAGGTCGTCGCACAACGCGGTGGCTCGCTGACGGGCGCCGGAGCGAACTTCGATGTAAAACTTCAGCTTCGGCTCGGTTCCCGACGGCCGCACCACGACTCGCGCCGACGTGTCAGCGTCGCCGCCAGTGAAGATCAGCGCGTCAGTTTGGGGTAGCAGATCCGTTGTGGTCGAGGCGAATCCGGCCAGGTGAGTGGGTGGCGATGCGCGCAATCGGCGCATTAGTTCGGTTGCCTCGTCGGCGTCGGCCACCACCCGTGGCACGGCGGCGCCGACATGCACGCCGAACCGGCGGGCCAGGTCATCCAGCGCGTCGAGCACCGAGCGGCCTTGCCGTTTCAGCGTTGCCACCAGATCGCAGGCGAGCACGGCGGCGCTGATGCCGTCCTTATCGCGGACCGCGGCCGGGTCGACGCAGTGCCCGATCGCCTCCTCGTACGCGTAGATCAACGTCGTGCCGGGCAGGTCGGCATCGGCGCGGGCCAGCCACTTGAACCCGGTCAGGGTCTCCACGTGGCGCGCGCCCCAGTGCTCAGCGATCGCAGACAGCATCCGCGATGACACCACGGTGCTGGCCACCACACTGCTGGCGAGTTCGCCCGAGTCGGTCCGGGCCAGAATGAAATCGCCTAGCAGCCAACCGGTCTCGTCACCGGATAACATCCGCCAGCCCGTCGGTGTGGGTATGCCCACGGCGCATCGATCCGCGTCGGGATCCAGCGCGATCGCGATGTCGGCATCGATGCCGTTGGCCAGCGCCACCAGCGCATCCGTCGCACCAGGCTCTTCGGGATTGGGGAAGGCGACGGTCGGGAAATCCGGATCGGGACCGAACTGGCTGGCGACGGTATGCACGTCGGAAAAGCCGGCGCGTCGCAGCGTTTCGACGACCACCGCGCCGCCCACGCCGTGCAGCGCCGTCAGCGCCACCCGGAGCGGACCCGACGAGCGCCCGACCCGGGCGGCCCGCTCGATATAGCGCTCGACCAGATTGGCGTCGGCGGGTTCGATGTGCGCCCTGGCTATTTCGTCAGCGAACGGGGCGACGGCCATCGCGGCTTCGATCTCGTGGTCGGTAGGGGAGACGATCTGGATTCCGCCGCCGAGATAGACCTTGTAGCCATTGTCGGTCGGTGGATTGTGTGATGCGGTGATCTGAATACCCGCCGCTGCGCCGGTGTGTCGTACGGCGAACGCGACCACCGGAGTGGGTACCGGATGCGGAAGCAGCATGGGCGAAAACCCCTCGGCGGCAAGCACTTCAGCCGCTGCCACCGCGAAGGGGGCCGAGCCGTGCCGGGCGTCGCGCCCGACGATCACCGTCGAGCCGCGGAGGCCGCGGTCGGTGAGCACCTTTGCCACCGCCCAGGTGGCACGCAACACCACAGCGAGGTTCATCGCATCCGGGCCACCTCGCACGGGGCCGCGCAGTCCCGCGGTGCCGAATGTCAGCGGCCGGGCGAACCGCGCGGCGAGTTCGGCCGGAGCGCAGCGGGCGAGGTCGGCGGCCGTCACCGGGTCGGGGTCGTGCGCGATCCAATCCTCCGGTGTCACAGCCGGGTGACCACGTCCGCCAGCAGAGCACCCATCCGCGTCGCCGAGGCAGCGCCCGCCGCGAGTACCTCGACGTGGCTCAGTGGTTCGCCGGTTATCCCGGCCGCCATATTCGTCACCAGCGACACGCCCAGCACCTCGGCGCCGGCGGCCCGTGCCGCGATCGTCTCGTGCACGGTCGACATCCCGACCAGGTCGGCGCCCAGCGTCCGCAACATCCGAATCTCCGCGGGCGTCTCGTACTGCGGTCCGGGCAGCCCGGCGTAGACGCCTTCGGCCAGTGCCGGGTCGACCTCGCGGGCCAGCGCCCGTAGCCGCGGCGCGTACGCGTCAACCATGTCGACGAAGTGCGCTCCGATCAGGGGAGACCGCGCGGTCAGGTTCAGCTGGTCGCTGATCAGCACCGGCTGGCCCACCTCGAGGTCCTCACGCACTGCGCCGGCTGCGTTGGTGAGTACGACGACGCGCGCGCCAGCGGCGCACGCCGCCCGTACCGGATGCACGACGTGCAGCAGGTCATGGCCTTCGTAGGCGTGCAGGCGACCAGCCAGCACCAGCACGCGGTGCGCACCGACACCCACTGACAGCACCTGACCGGTGTGGCCGACCGCGGTCGGTGGAGTGAAGCCGGGCAATTCGGCCATCGGCAGCACCGCGGTCGCCGAGCCCAGTGCGGCGACCGCCGGGGCCCAACCCGACCCCAGCACGATCGCGACGTCATGTTCGGCGGTCCCTGTGCCGTCCGCGATGAACCTTGCGGCCCGTCGCGCGAGCGCGTCAGGGTCGGACGGACCGTCAGTCACAGTCGGGCAGCCTAATCGGACAACGTTGCGCCAAAGGTGAGTTGGCGCAGTGCACGCAGAAAGACGTCTCGATCGCTGGCCGATAGCTGCCCGAGCCAATGCTCCTCCCCACGCTGGATGGCCACCTGCACCGTGTCTTTGATGGACCGGCCCGACTCTGTGATCGCCAGCAGGCGCGCGCGGCGGTCGTCGGGATCGGGAATCCGTTCGATGTAACCCTGCTGCTGCAACTCGTCGAGTGTGGGAATGATGCGTGTCTTGTCGGCGCCGATCGCCTCGGCGAGTGCCGCTTGAGTGCGGATCGGCGAACGATCCAGGGCGCTGAGAACGATGTAGCCCCACATCGACAGGCCGTGCGCTGCCAGCACTGGCTGCTCGGCAGCCACGGTTTGCTGAGCCAGCTGCACCAGCATCGCCGCGAGGTCGGGCCGCGTCGCCTTTCGCACCACCTCTCGATAATAAGGGTTGACATATGATCTACATACACATATGATATGCGTATGCATATAAATCAAGATGTTCGGCCGTTGCATCGGGTTGCCGTGCTGGCCTCTGTTGACGTGGTCTCGGTCGTCACCACCGACGACTTATCAAAGGTGACGCCATGTGTGGGATGGAGTCTTGCTGACCTGCTCACTCACATGACGGTCCAGCATCTCGGCTTTGCCGCTGCCGCCCGCGGTCACGGAGCCGACCTGGCGATATGGCAACCCGACACCGTCGCCGAAGCGGTGGCAGCCGACCCAGCAGGCACCTATTCGGCGGCAGCCACCACGGTGCTAGACGCGTTCGCCGGCGCCGATGTGCTCGATGCGCCGTTCGCGCTACCGGAGTTTGGGCCCGGCGCAACCGTCCCGGGCTCGATGGCGATCGGTTTTCACTACGTGGACTACGTCGTGCACGGCTGGGATGTGGCCCGCGCGATGGGTCAGCCCTTCGAGCTTCCCGGCGACGTTGTGTCTGCCGCAGTGCCGTTGGCCCTCGCGGTGCCCGACGGAGACTTCCGCACCGCGGAAAGCGCGGTGTTTGGCCCGGCGATCCCGGCCGTCCCGTCCCAGGAACCGACCAACGACCTCGACCGCGTCCTCGCTTATCTCGGCCGCTCCCCGCAGTGGCAACCCCCCGTCGCGGCGGCATGATGACGACAACATCCGTCGGGGCCATCACCGGTCAGCCGCCCATCGCGCCTGACAGCGGCATCATCAGCACGGACTGGCTGCCCGGCCCGTCCGAGGGGAGCCAGTCCCCGGTCGTGGTGAGCTTCACCGACTTTCATTCCGATTCCGAAGAGGACTGGCAACAGATCGCGGTTGTGGGCATGAAGCTGGCGGAGAGTTGGCCGATTATGCGGGGTGCGGTCGGACTTTGGCTGTGGGGCAAGCAGGTTGAGTGGCGCGGCGGATCGCTGGCGGTTTGGGAAAGCCACGCGGATTTGCGCCGTTTCATCCGCTGGCCCGCCCACGTCGCCATCACGAACACCTGGCGGGGACGAATACGAGTGCTATCCGCCACCTGGGATGACGAGCGATTTGTCCCGGCGCAGGTGTGGCTTCGCGCCGAGGAGCACATGCGCGTTGCGCGCGACACGTTGTGATTGCCGGTGATCGTCGGTGAGATACTGCGAGGATGGCCTCAATCCCGGTGTTGGATCGCGTCGAAGACGCGGTGCGGCGCCGTGGCATGGACCTGGTCGAACTATCCCACGCGATCCACGCCGAACCGGAGTTGGCGTTCGCTGAGCACCGCAGTTGTGCCAAGACGCAGGCATTGGTCGCTGAGCGAGGTTTTGAGATCACCGAGGCCGCCGGCGGACTCGACACGGCTTTCCGC
>NZ_JBATXN010000145.1:0-9177 GCF_049673265.1 Mycobacterium sp.
GATCACCAGAACTCCCGCTGGATCATCGAACCCGTTCTGCGACTGCTTGATTGCTGCCAGGAAAGTGACGGCGGGGTGGCGCTGGTGGTCACCAGTGCCGATCGCGCCCGAGACCTGCGACAGCCGCCGGCGATCATCACTGCCGCCGCGCAGGGCGCAGCGGCCAACGGTGAAATGATGACCAGCTACTACCGCGACGACATCACTGGGCTGCCGGAGATGGGCGTGGTCGCGAACCGGCTGTGGCGCGACTCCGGGTTGAAACCGCAAGACATCCAAACCGCATTCATCTACGACCATTTCACGCCGTTCGTGTTCACCCAATTCGAGGAACTCGGATTCTGCGGTCGCGGTGAAGCCAAAGACTTCGCCACCGTCGAGCGGTTGTCGCTAGGTGGGGAACTGCCGATCAACACCAACGGCGGACTGCTCGGCGAGGCTTACATCCATGGGATGAACGGCATTACCGAGGGCGTGCGCCAGGTCCGCGGAACCTCGCATAACCAAGTCGACAACGTCGAGCATGTGCTGGTCACGTCAGGCACCGGCGTGCCCACCAGCGGCCTTATTCTCGCACCGGATAGCTAGGGAAGACCGCCATGCCGAAGATCGCATTGCTGACCGCAGTCGGCGGGCCGATTGAACTCGCCGAGTTTCCGCTCACCACACCGGCACCTGGTACCGCCGCGCTGAAACTGCGGATGGCCGGTATCTGTGGGTCCGACTTGCACATTTTCCGCGGCGAACTCCCGCTGTTCTACCCGTTCGCGATGGGCCATGAAATGGTCGGCGAAATAGCCGAACTCGGCGAGGGACTGACCACCGACGCGACCGGCAAGTCACTAGCAGTGGGCGACCGTGTGGTCACGCCGTACTTCTGGACGTGTGGGCAATGCCATGCATGCGCACGCGGGCGCCCGCACGCCTGCCAGAACCTCATGGCAGGCGAATTCCGCACCCACGACCAAGCCCCGCACTTCGTCGGCGCGCACGGCGAGTACTACTACACCACCACTAGACAACCGTTGTACAAAGTGCCCGAAGAGCTCGCCGACGAAGCCGTCGCGCCCCTGAATTGTGCACTGGCCCAGGTACTGTTCGCGCTGCGCGATGTGCGACTGGGCGACACCGTCGTCATCCAGGGTGCCGGCGGGCTGGGCATCAACGCCGCCGCCGTCGCGCACACCGCAGGCGCGGCGGAGGTCATCGTCATCGATAAGATCGCGGAGCGACTCGACGTCGCATCCGATTTCGGCGCCACGCACTGCATCGATGCCAGCAGCATCTCCACCGCACAGGTCACCGAACAGATCCACCGGCGCACCGACGGCATCGGCGCCGACTGGGTGCTCGAAGTCGTCGGCGCGCCGGGCGTCATTCCCGACGGCATCGGTTTCCTCAACAACGGCGGCACCGTGCTCGAAGTCGGAAATATCGGAACCGGACGCACCTTCGAGCTCGACCCCAGCGTTCTGGTCTACGGCAACAAGTCAGTGCGCGGCGTGATGCTCTACAACCCGATTACCCTGGCGACCGGGTTGTCGTTCTTGCAGCACACCAGCTTTCCGTTCAGCCGGCTGATGCCCAAGCCGTTCCATCTCGCCGATGTCAATGCCGCGTTCAAATCGGCCGATGCCGGCCTGGTGCCCAGAGGCGCGTTGGTTCCGTGATGACACAAGCCACCGCGACGGATACCCGCGAACTCATCGTCGAGTCCGCGTACGCCTGCTTCCGCAAGCAAGGGCTGCAAAAGGTGACGATCGTCGACATCGCGAAGATGGCGGGTGTCTCCCGCAGCACGATCTACGAGTACTTCCGCGACAAGTCCGCCATCGTCGAAGCATGCGCCGAGCACGCCTCCGAGCAGTTCTACCGGCAGATGTCCACGGCGATGGACCGGGGCCGTTCGCTGGAGGACAAGCTCAGCCGCGCAGCGGTATTCGTGACCCAGGCACGACGGGTCATCGCCTCGGAGAAGTACTTCGACGAGGAGGCCATCAGCCTGCTGCTGACCAAAGACGCCGCGGTGTTGCTGCGCGAATGCGTCGACTTCTTGGCGCCCCACCTCGCCGCCGCCAAGCTCACCGGCGAGGTTCGCAAAGACCTCGACATCCAGTCCGCCGGCGAATGGTTCGCGCGCATACTGTTCTCGCTATTCAGCACACCGTCATCGACATTGGATATGGACGACCCCGATGTCGTCGCCGACTTTGTCCGCGCGCATCTGGTCCGAGGATTCGCCGACGAACGACCGCGGCCGCGACGCGCTCTGTGACGGGTGCGTTCCCCGCATCGCTGGGCGACAACCGGTCCAGGCCAACTCGCTTTTACTGCATCTTTAACTGCATGAGCGTAGGCTCAAGCTACGGATCCACGGCAGACCAAGGTCGGACCGGAAGAGAAGATTCCTCCTCTCGGCTGTGGCGCCTAGCACCAGCACTCGGTACCCACGCGAAGCAAAGCCCATCATTGGGCACAGCGCGGTGGGCTTGCGTCAGGCGCGACAACGTGTCCTGACGCCGAGGCCACATTTCACCGCGCCATCACGCACGCTTGGTAACCCGGTGGCTGGTGCTTCGGACGGCCTCCTGTTCGTCAGGAGTGCCGTCCGACTCGGGTAGGCCGAACTCCCGTAGCCGGTGGCGGTCTGCTCGCCGAAGCACGCATCCTGCAAGCTGGGTAATCGTGTCCCAAACCAAAATGGCGCAGCCGCAGCGAATATTCGCGCCGTCGGGAACCAGCGTCGGCTCCGTGGCGCGGGTGTGTTCGATCTGCAGGCGACCACGACCGCGCGCGGCTCTCGCCCGCGTCTGGGCGCGCCTCGGCTGGTAGTCGTGACAGCGTCGCTTTCGGAACTCGGCTCGCGCCACGGCTGATCGGCTAGCCCCCCGCGAGTACTTGCTTCTTGCTAGCTAATCCCCGAGCGCGCTCAGCGAGAACGGTTGTCCCGCAGGCGGGTTCCAGCGTGCCTAATAGTGCTATGATGAGCACCTAACGAGAAGCAGGAAAATGAATAGTCGTCTTGAAAGTTTATGGTACGCAATACAACATCCGCTGGGACCGTCGCGGGAACTCGGGTCATACGCAAACCACCAGAAGAGTGTTGAGAAGCTGATTCGAGAGATGAACGCAAGAGGTCGATTCTGATATCGTTCGACCTTCTTGAATCAATTCATCTCCACACAGACCGCACATCGGTACCGGCACATTCGGGCAGGACAACGTAGTTCGCAGATACGCCAGAGCGTCCTGACAACGTCCTAAAACCCGCGGGATCTGCCTCAGTGACCACGTTCAGCCAGCGCACGCATGAAAAATGTCAGGTTGGCTGGTCGCTCGGCCAACCGGCGCATGAAGTACCCGTACCAGTGGGTGCCGAACGGCACATACACCCGAACCCGGTTGCCGGCGGACGCCAGCCGCAGCTGCTCGCCGTCGCGGATGCCGTACAGCATCTGGTATTCGAAATCGCTGGCGTTGCGCCCGGATTCGCTCGCCAATGCCGGCACCGCATCGATGACGACCGGATCGTGAGAGGCCACCATCGGATATCCCGAACCCGTCATCAGCACCCGAAGGCAGCGCAGGTACGAGTCGGTGACCTCCCAAGTATCCCGGTAGGCCACCGATGCCGGTTCGTCATAGGCACCCTTGCATAGCCGCACCCTTGCCCCGGACGCGGCGAAATGCGCGCAGTCGCCGTGTGTGCGTCGCAGGTAGGCCTGCAAAACGACGCCCAGCCAAGGGAAGTCAGTGCGCAGGTCGGCCACGATCGACAGCGTCGAATCCGTGGTGGTGTGGTCCTCGGCGTCCACCGTCACCCACGCGCCGACCTGTTCGGCCCGTTCGCAGATGCTGTGCGCGTTCGCGAATGCGATCTTCTCTCCGTCGCGGTCCAGCGCCTGCCCCAATGCCGACAGCTTGCACGACACTTCGAGCGGGCGCACACCTTCGCCGACGGCATCCGGCCGCTGGCCCAGCGCGTCGAGCAACTGCAGGTAGGCACCCATGGTGGCAGTCGCGCCGTCGAGGTCGGCGACATCCTCGCCCAGGTAGTCGATGCTGACCAGCCGACCCGAATTTCGCAGTGCCGTAACGCTGTCCAACACTCGATCAAGCGATGACCCGGGTATGAACCGGTGCACAACCTTGCGGGTCACCGGCAGTCGTTCAGCGGCCCGCCGCAACCCGTCGGAGTGGCTGGCCGCCAGTATCGCCGGACGCAGCGTCTTGGCAAAGAGACCGGGTTTGATGCGGGCGACCCGCTGCGCCCGGCTTCGCCGCGCTGGCGATCGCCCGGACATCATCACTGTGCCATGTGCGGATAGTTGTGCTCGGTGGCCGGGACGAACGTCTCCTTGATCGAGCGTGCCGACGTCCAGCGCAACAAGTTCAGCACCGATCCGGCCTTATCGTTGGTACCCGAGCCGCGCGACCCGCCGAACGGCTGTCGGCCCACCACCGCCCCGGTCGGTTTGTCATTGACGTAGAAGTTGCCGGCCGCGAAGCGCAGCCGATCCTGTGCGGCCAGCACGGCGTCGCGGTCGTCGGCGATCACAGCGCCGGTCAAGGCGTAACGCGAGCCGGTGTCGACGACGTCGAGGATTCGCTCGTACTGATCGTCGGGATAGACATACACCGACAGCAGCGGGCCGAAATACTCGGTAGCGAAGGCCTCGTCGGTCGGATCGTCAGACAGCAGTACCGTCGGGCGTACGAAATAGCCTTCACTGTCGTCGTATTCGCCGCCGACCGCGATCGTCACACCGGCCGCACCTTTTGCGCGTTCGATGGCGTCGACGTTCTTGACGAAGGCACGCTCGTCGATCAGCGCACCGCCGAAGTTGGAGAAGTCGGTGATGTCGCCGTACGGCAGCTCGGCGGCCGCCGCCAGGAAGTCGTCGCCCATCTGCTGCCACACCGAGTGGGCGATAAACGCTCGCGACGCCGCCGAGCACTTTTGACCCTGGTAGTCGAACGCGCCGCGAATTAATGCGGTGCGCAGCACATCGGGCTGCGCCGAGGCATGCGCGAGCACGAAGTCTTTGCCGCCGGTCTCACCGACGAGGCGCGGATAGCTGTGGTAGCGCTCGATGTTGGCGCCGACCTCGTGCCACAGCCGCTGGAAGGTCGCCGTCGATCCGGTGAAGTGGATTCCGGCCAGTCGCGGATCCGCCAGCGCCACATCGGAAACCGCGTAGCCGTCACCGGCGACCAGGTTGATCACACCAGGCGGCAACCCGGCAGCCTCCAGCAGTTGCATGGTCAGGTACGCGGCGAACGTCTGAGTGACCGACGGCTTCCACACCACCGTGTTGCCCATCAACGCCGGCGCGGTGGGGAGATTGCCGGCGATCGCAGAGAAGTTGAACGGCGTTATCGCGTAGACGAATCCGTCCAACGGCCGGTAATCGGTCCGATTCCATTCACCGCGTGCGCTTAGCGGCTGCTGTGCCAGGATCTGGCGTGCGAAGGAAACATTGAACCGCCAGAAGTCGACCAGCTCACAGGGCGCGTCGATTTCAGCTTGGTAGGCGGTTTTGGATTGACCCAGCATGGTCGCGGCGGCGATCGTCTCCCGCCACGGCCCGGCGAGCAGATCGGCGGCGCGCAGAAAGATCGCGGCGCGTTCGTCGAACGGGGTCGCCGCCCAATGCGCGCGGGCGGCCATTGCCGCGTCCACAGCGGCGGTGGCGTCGGCGTGGTCGGCGTTGGTCAGCGTGCCCAGGGTCGCGGCGTGCCGGTGTGGCTGCACGACGTCGATGCGCTCACCTTTGCCCAGCCGATGGGTGCCGCCAATGACGTGCGGCAGGTCGATCGGCTCATCGGCCAGGGCGGTGAGCGCAGCCATCAGTCGACTGCGTTCGGGCGAGTTCGGCGCATAGTCCTGCACCGGTTCGTTTGTCGGCACAGGAACGGAGGAGATGGCATCCATGTCTCCAGGGTCTCAGCGGCGAAGGTCCACATGCTTGGCTGATCAGACAAAGCCAGGTGCCGTTGATAGTAGAATCAGACAACATGCGAGCGACGGGCGTCGGGCTGGGTCAGCTGCTACTGGCCCTTGATACCACCGTCGTGAGCTTGGTCGACGCGCCTCGCGGGCTCGACCTGCCGGTAGTGACCGCGGCGCTGATCGACTCCGACGATGTGCGGTTGGGCCTGGGTCGCGGCGCGGACTCGGCCGACGTGTTCTTCCTCCTCGGCGTTGCCGACGACGAAGCACAACACTGGATCAATACTGGCCCGGCCGATCGCGCGCCGGTGGCCGTCTTCGCCAAGAAACCGTCCGACGCCCTGGTGGCCAGGGCCATCGCAGCGGGGACGGCGGTGGTGGCGGTCGAACCGCAGGCGCGTTGGGAGCGGCTGTACCGCCTGGTGAATCACGTCCTCGAGCACCACTCGCCTTTTTCGAACGAGCGGGCCGATCCGCGCAACGACTCGGGCACGGACTTGTTCGGCCTGGCCCAGTCGCTGGCCGACCGTATTCACGGGATGGTCAGCATCGAGGACGAGCAGTCGCATGTGTTGGCCTATTCGGCGTCCAACGACGAGGCCGATGAATTGCGGCGACTATCGATCCTGGGTCGTGCCGGGCCGCCCGAGCACCTGAAGTGGATCGGGCAATGGGGCATTTTCGATGCGCTGCGGGCTGGCGGTGATGTGGTGCGCGTCGCCGAGCGCCCGGAGCTGGGTCTGCGGCCCCGGCTGGCGGTTGGTATTCGTCAGCCCTCCCTCGACGAGCGCAGGGCACCGGTCTTCGCGGGCACCATCTGGGTGCAGCAAGGCGCTCGGCCGCTGGCGGACGACGCCGAGGAGGTGCTGCGCGGAGCCGCCGTGCTGGCCGCCCGGATTATGTCGCGGCTAGCCGCCAGGCCGTCAACGCACGCGCTACGGGTCCAAGAGCTACTGGGCTTATCCGATAGCGGTCCGGTCGATGTCGACGCCATTACACGTGAGCTGGGAATCGTGTCCGACGGCAACGCCGCCCTGATCGGTTTTCACACGCCAGACCGTCACGCCAGGCTGGCCGACGTGCTGGCATTGAGCGCCAACGCTTTTCGGTCTGACGCGCAGGTCGCATCGCGCGGTTCGCGGGTATATGTGCTGCTGCCGCATACTACGAAGCGGTCCTCGCTTGCCTCCTGGATTCGCGGCACTATCGGCGCGTTGCACAGCGAGCTCGGACTGCAGTTGCGGGCGGTAGTGGCCGCGCCGGTCGCCGGCCTAGCCGGCCTGGCCGCCGTGCGCGCGGAGGTGGACCGGGTGCTGGATAGCGCTGAGCGCCACCCTGATTCGTTCGCCGCTGTGACATCGCTGGCCGAAGCGCGCAGCACCGTACTGCTCGACGAGATCGTCACGATGGTCGCCGCCGACGAACGGCTCATTGACCCCAGGGTGCGCGACCTGCAAGCCCACGAGCCGGAGTTGGTCGCGACGCTGCGGGCTTATCTGGACAGTTTCGGTGAAGTGGCCGCGGCGGCAGTACAACTGCACGTCCATCCCAATACCGTGCGTTACCGAGTCCGCCGGATAGAGAAGCTACTGTCGATGTCGCTGGCTAATCCCGAAGTGCGGCTGCTTCTTTCGCTGGGGCTACGGGCTATCGAGCGATCTGGTTAGACGTCACGGCCGTGCGTTCGTAGATTTCGGCCAGGAACTGCTCGACGGCCACCGCCGCATGGGTGGCGCGGGCCGACCCGAAGATGTCAAAGGCGTGCTGGGCGAACGGCAGTTCGGCGTAGGCGACCGGCTGCCGGCTGACTTCGCGCAGGGCTGCGGTGAAGGCGCGGGCCTGCTCGACCGGAATCAACGAGTCGTTGCGCCCGTGCAGCACGAAAAACGGTGGTGCATCGGCTGATACATGCGTGATCGGCGAGGCGGTGCGGAATGCCTCTGCGGTTTGCGCTCGCCGCAGCTTGAACACGTACTTCGCCAGCGTCGGCACCATCAGCGGGTGGATCGCATCGTTTCGGGTGAAGTCGTAGACACCGTAGAACGGCACGGCGGCCCGCACGCTGGTGTCGCATCCTCGAAGCCCGGCTGAAACTGGGGATCGTTTGCGGTGAGGGCAGCCAGCGACGACAGGTGTCCGCCGGCGGAACCGCCAGTGATCGCGATCCAGTCCGGGTCGCCGCCGAATTCCGCGATGTGCTCCTTGGTCCACGCCAACGCCTGCTTGACGTCGACGATCTGGTCAGGCCAGGTGGAGCGCGGGCTGAGCCGGTAGTTGATCGCGACACACACCCAGCCCAACTCGGCGAGGTGGCTCATCAACGGATAAGCCTGCTGACGTTTGCTTCCCACCATCCAGGCGCCACCGGGAACCTGCAACAGCACCGGTGCCCGTCCGCCCGGGTCGAGGTCTGGCCGTCGCCAGATATCGAGGTGGTTGCGCGAGCCGTAATCGCCATAGGGAATGTCAGTGTCGTGCGCGTAGTCGCCGTAGATGCGCATCATGCGGATCAGCCCGGGCGTCTTGGCCGTGCCGGCACCGTCCGGCCGCTTCCATAAATCGCCCGCCTCGGTGCGACGATCGGTGCCCAGCCCGGCGTCGAGTGCCGCGGTGAGCGGACCGTTGGCCTGGCGGCCGAGGCGGTTGAGACCCAGCAGACCGAACCATGACAGCGCCGACACCAGCCAGCTGAACCGGCGCAGCCGCGGCGAGAGCCTGCGGGTTATCGCGGCCAGCAGCGCGAACTGGCCGGCAAGAATTTGTAACGGCAACTCGGAAGCAAACACTCCGAAGCTGAATGCGTATATCGAGAGGTAACCGCGCTTGCTCAGCGGTTGATAGCCATTGGCGGTGACCGCGAGTCCGGTCAGCGAACCGAGCACAGCTGCCAGTTTCTTCACGACTGCCACTTAACCATCTACTGGCCTTTTTAACCGTGCGGGGTGACGCGGGCGACTGCGGCGGGCGGCGAATCACTTAAATCACTTATGTCACTTTGGTTTTTGGCTGTGGATAGGCAGGGCCTTTTGTCGGCCCGGCCCGTTATAATTCGAACATGCGTTCGAGTGATCGTGAGGAGATCGTGAAGCGCTACGACGCGCTGCACGATGCGATCTCTGACGTGCTCGAAACGTCCTCGGACTCGCTGACCACCCCCGAATACTTGGCAATGCTGGCACGTCTGGAAACCGAGACCCGACGACTGCCCACAGCCGGTCATGCGT
>NZ_JBATXN010000146.1:0-1609 GCF_049673265.1 Mycobacterium sp.
CTTCGATGACCTTGGGCGCGGTGTCCACCGCCAGAATGTTGACGCCGCCCATCGCCGCTCCGGCGGCCCGGCCGTAAGCCTTCATGCCCTCTGGATCTTTGATGGCCTCGGTGAGGATGACGTATCCCTTTGGTCCCTGCGGCATTTGCGCTCCTTTGGTCAGCGTTCGGCGATGGCCTGTTCGGGACAGCAGTCGATGGCCTCTTGAGTTTCCACCTCGAATTCGGTTGGGACATCGGAGGATATCGCCTCCGCGTAGCCGTCGTCGGTCAGCTCGAACACCTCCGGGCAGAGCGTGACGCACACGCCATGACCGCGACAACGCTGATCGTCGACCCAGACTTTCATGCTGGCGTGAATTCCAGGTGCAGCTCGGTCAAGCCGCGCAGGATGTAGGTCGGAACGTATTGATAGCGACGATCATTCGCCGGGCCGTGCATACGTTCGTTGATGCGTATGTCGGAGGTGCGGTCGAGCAGCCGTTCGATCGCCACCCGCGTTTCCGCACGGGCCAGTGGCGCGCCGGGGCAGCTGTGAATGCCGCGACCGAACGCGATGTGCTGGCGGGCGTTCTTGCGGACCGGATCGAAAGTAGCGGGGTCGTCGAACCGGCGGGGATCGCGGTTGGCGGCGGCCTGAACGATCATCACGGTGGTGCCGGCGGGTAGGTCAACTCCGCCGACATTGACGGGCACGCGGTTCATTCGGAAGTCGCCCTTGACCGGGCTCTCGATGCGCAGCGCCTCTTCGATGAAGTTGGGAATCTGGCTGCGGTCCTTGCGCAGCTGCGCCTGGATATCGGGACGCTCTCCGATGGTCTGCAACGCAGCGCCCAGCAGTCGCACGGTGGTTTCCTGCCCGGCGGAGAAGACGTTGCTCGCGACCCGGGCGACATCCTCGACGTCAGGTGTCGAGCCGTCGGGGTAGGTGGCGGTCGCGAGACCGGTCAGCACGTCGTCGCGGGGTTCACGGCGGCGGTCCCGGACATAGTCGGAGAAAAGACCGTATAGGAATTCCAGCGGGCTGTGCGCCAGCGATTCCTTGCCGGTCCCCCCTATGCCGCCACCGGAGTGCTGACGGATCCCTTTGATGAACTTGTCGCGATCTTCCAAGGGCACGCCCAGCAGGTCGGCGATGACGAGCAGCGTGAAGGGGCCGGCGAAACCCTTGATCCATTCACCGTGGCCTGGCGCCAAGAACTCATCGAGCACCTGGTCGGCGAGCGCCCACATGGCGTCCTCGTTCTCCTTGAGACGCTTGGGGGTGATCAGCCGCATCAGCAGTGAGCGGTGGTTGGTGTGGGTGGGGGGATCAAGCGTGGGCAGCTGATCGCTGAACGGCAACTCGTCACGATGCTCTTCGATCAGATCGGTGATGTCGTCACCCTCGAGCGGTACCGGAAATCCGGGGAAGGGCCCGGTCACCGAGATGCACGACGACCACGTCTCGGCGTCGTTCAGGACGGCGCAGGCTTCGTCCCAGCCCGTCACCATCGTGACGTCGTGGTGCTTCTCTTTGGCCACCGGGCATTGCTGCCGAAGCGCCTCGTAATAGGGATAGGGGTCCGCGATGAGCTCGCTGCCCCGGAAAAAATCAAGCTCGGTGAAGT
>NZ_JBATXN010000147.1:0-2567 GCF_049673265.1 Mycobacterium sp.
GCAGCTTGGCATCGCCCGCGTCCAACGTTGGAGCGCCAACCAGGTTCCCGAGCACATCCGCAGCATCGAATGCGACACCGCCCCAAGGTATCTAACGATTTGTGAATGCCGGCCGCCGTGGCGCGAGGATGTCCGACCCGACTGGACGGCCAGGACCGCCGATCTGTGGAGCCTGTACTGGCGCGACCAGAACCTTAAGTACCACCGGTACCAACCACTCGACCCAGCCCCCGAATCCAAGACCTACTCGACTACCTCGATAGCCGAGCCGATCCCATTTTCCGGTGGATAGCAACCGGTTACGCTCATCCCAGTGATGCGCCGACCGGTTGAGCTCAAGGTCTGTTCTGAGACAGCAGCTTCCAGCGCTCAAGGAGTTGGATGGCGGCCTGTCGTCGCTACGTTGTTGGTACTTTGGCGGCGATCTGATGGGCGATGTCAACGGCGAGGTTGTCCACCGGAGGGTTGTTTTTGCATACGCTGGCGTCGACGACGACGTTGTTGGCCACCGTCAATGCATGCTCGCAGGGGACATTATTTTTAACGGCGACGAGCGCGGCACTGAGCATGCCGTTTGTGTTGGTTACTGACCTCACAGCAAATTCGCTTGGCTTGCTGTACTGGGTAACGGTGAACTGCTGGTTGTCGCAGGCCTTCCACTTCTGGGCGGAGGCGGCGAAGAACGCCTGCGCATCATGCGCGGAAGAAAACAACACCACAAACTCTTGGACTGCAGTATCAACGTTGTTCTTGAGCTGAATTCCACGAACGCCGGTCCACCCAGTGTCTGCGTAGGTATGGGTGTCGCGGAAGGTGAGTACGCCTGAGCAAGCCGGGTCCGAGAAGCTGGCGGTGATCATCTCGTTAAGGGGGGATGCGTCCGTCAGTGGTGTCGGACTCTTTGCAGCAGCAGCGGTTTGCTCGGGGCTCAGCAGCAACCCTTGCATGGCTTCGGCCCCTAACGGCGGCGGCGGGGGCGGTGTCGTGGAGGTTGGCGGCGGTGGGGGCGCGGGTTGCGCGGCTGGGTTTTGGGGTGCGGGTCGGGTTGGTTGTCGCAGTTGAAAGCCGATAATGCCAGCGGCTAGGACTACGACTGTCACGGCGATGGCGGCGATCAGGCCCAAGCGGCGTTGGCGTGACCACGACAGCCGCAAAGTCATCGGGCGCGGCTGGTCAGCGGGCTGGGTTTGTGAGGCAGGGGGCCCGCCCAGTTGGGTGGCGGCGAGTGTCGGCTCGGCGGTGACATGATTGCCTGCCGGCTCAGCCGCTCCGAGGAACGCCGGACTCGGTGTCGGTCGGGCAATGGGGACGGTGATCGCGTCGCGGGCGGCGTTGGCCAACTCGATTGTCGTCGCATACCGCTGGTCGGGGTGTTTGGCCATGCCGGTGGCGATGACCTCATCGACCTGCGGGGGCACATTCGGTTTGTTGGTCGAGGGTCGAGGCGGCGGGGTGTTGACGTGTGCGTACATCAGGCGCGCCATCGTGTCACCGGGAAAAGGGGTATCTCCGGTCAGGCATTCATACAGCACGCAGGCCAACGAGTAGATGTCGGCGCGGGCATCCTCTTCGATTTCGCTGTCGAGCCGCTCGGGTGCGATGTAGTGGAAGGTGCCAATGGTGTTGCCGGACTTCGTCATGCGTGTTTCGTCAAGGGCGCGGGCGATTCCGAAATCAATCAGGTAGGCGAAGTCGTTGCCGTCGAGCAGGATGTTGGAGGGCTTGACGTCGCGGTGCAGCAGACCGACCTTGTGGGCGGCATGCAAGGCCATCGCAACTTGTTCGATGATGCGCACCGCACGGCCGGGATCCAGCGGCCCCTCAGCGAGCACGGCCTGTAGGTCGCGGCCTTCGATCAGCCGCATATCGACGTATAGGCGGCCGTCGATTTCGCCGTAATTATGGATAGGAATGACGTGCGGGTCGCTCAACCGGGCCGCCGCATGGGCTTCCCGACGGAATCGCCGCTGAAACTCCTCATCCTCCGACAAATGTGCGGGCAAGACTTTGATGGCCACGACCCGATCCGTGTCGGTATCGTGGGCTCGCCAGACCTCACCCATGCCGCCACGGCCCAATAATTCGATGAGGCGGTAGCGCCCAAATGGCGTGCCGTCCATATCAGCCTCCCGGCGTCCAGGGTCCAGCACACGATAAGACCCGCGATGGCTTAACACCAGGGAAAACCAACAGCCGTACACCGTGGAGTGCGGCCACTGTCCTTTCCTCTCTCTGCTGAAGATGTCGGGCTCTTGTCCCGGTCTGAGATGCCGTGTTAGCGCGGATTGGTCGTTGTTATCGGTCAAGGGAAAGGTTGAGCCCGACCCTGCGCCGACTGGGCGCGATCGTCTTCATGATTCCGTAGAGATCGGCCGCCAGACAGAAAAAGGCGCCGGTGGCGGTCACCTGCGCGGACCGCCACCGGCGCCAGCCGGTGATGCTCAGTGCCAGTGGGCGTTGGCCGAACCGGGGTGCACACCCTGCCAGTGCAGCGTGGCGTGACCAAGGTTGGGACCGCCGATGACGCCGCCCTGGTAGGTCTCGGCCGACGCGGCCCCAGCGGTGGC
>NZ_JBATXN010000148.1:0-12097 GCF_049673265.1 Mycobacterium sp.
GGCTGAGCCGATACAGCCACATGCCCGTCAGATAGGAGCCCCACATCCGGCTGTACGGGGTGCCGATCACGGCGTCGTTGCTGGCGATCACGAGGTCGGCGCACAGCGCGTAGTCGCTGCCTGCGCCGACGCACCAGCCGTGCACTTGGGCGATCACCGGTTTGGTGGCCCGCCAGATTGCCATGAACTTCTGATGCGGTCCGGTCTCGTGGGCGGTGACCATCGCGAAATCCTTGCCCGGATCCCAGCGTCCCGCGGTGTTCATCACCTCGCCCCAGTGCTGGAAACCGTCGCCGAAGTCATAGCCGCCGGAGAACGCCCGGCCGGCGCCGCGCAGCACGATGACCGTGATTTCCGGGTCCCGCTCGGCCAGGCCGACGGCGGCCTCGATCTCGTCGGGCATGGGCGGAACGATGGTATTGAGGTGTTCGGGGCGGTTCAGCGTGATGGTGGCGACCGGCCCGGCCGTCGTGTACAGGAGCGTCTCGAACTGAGCAGTTGGCATGGCTCAAGGGAAGTCGCTTGGCGACGTTGTGTCTAGGGACCTCGCTCGTCAGTGGCTATAGCGGTCGTGGAGTCGACCGAGCGTGGCTTCGATACCGGCGGCGTTGCGCTTGGCGAAGCCGGTCAGTTCGTAGTACTTCAGCAGGTCCTTGACAGGTCCGGTGTCGCGATAGTCGAACGTTTCGGTGACCCGCGTACTCGTCGGCGTGACTGCGGCGAACTCCCATCGCCAACTATGGCCGAGGGGATGGCGCCATTCGATGAGTCGGTCGGGTTCGAACGCGGTCACCGTGCTGGTGATGCGATACGGCATGCCGAACATCGCCATCTTGGTGGAAAACCGCGCGCCCGGGCTAAGACGCTCGGGTCCGCGGATGTTGTCGCGCACCGTCCCAGATCCGTCGAGCTCGCGGTGGCGGCGTGGATCGGCAACGATCGCGAACAACTCGCTAGCCGGAGCGCCTACCTCGACCGAACGGCTGACCTGCTTGGGTCCGGCATCGACGACGGTTACCGTCACGATCTTGCCGGATTCATCTTGCCTCCCTAGCTCCAATAAGGAGACGGTGGCCGTGGTTCAGTAGTTCAAGTATCCAGGCTACCGAGGCCGGCGTTGCCGCCGGTACCCCCCGCACCGGCGTCGGCGCCGGCCCCGGACGTGTCCTAGAAGTTCTCGGTATTGCTCAGTTGATAGCTCGACTTAAGGCCGGGCGTCGGCCTTAATCGTCGGCGTGCCGTTTCTGATCCCACCGCTCAAGACGTGCTTGTAACTCGACCAGGCCGACCCCAGCGACCGGAGCGGCGATGAAGAAGAAGCATGCCACCGTTTGGGGAGTCATCTCGACCTCCTACCGGGCCCTCCCGACCCTAACTTTCCCCATACGTATTTCTTAGGTGCTTTTAAGGTACGCCTTAGGTAGCCGTCAGGAAAGTCAAAACGCTCGATTTTCTCCAACTGTGCCAAAAAAGTTACTTCGGTGCCGACTGTGACGGGAGTGACGCCAGCGGCTCAACTGCCCAACATTTGCCACAGGAACGCGAAACTCAGCGCCGCCTTGAATGCGGTCTGCGCGTTGTCGGCGGCGCCGGCGTGGCCGCCCTCGATGTTCTCGTAGTACCAGACCCGGTGGCCAGCGGCTTCCAGTGCCGCCGTCATCTTGCGGGCATGGCCCGGATGCACCCGATCGTCACGGGTCGATGTGGTGATCAGCACCGGCGGGTAATCGGTGCCAGCCGAAATATTGTGGTAGGGGGAGTACTCGGCGATGAACTCCCAATCGGCCGGATCGTCCGGGTTGCCGTATTCGGCGACCCACGATGCGCCCGCCAGCAATAGATGGAAGCGGCGCATGTCCAGCAACGGCACCTGACAGACCAGCGCGCCGAACAACTCCGGGTATTTGGTCAGCATGATGCCCATCAGCAGACCGCCGTTGCTACCACCTTGCGCGCCGAGTTGCCGCACCGTTGTGATACCGCGGGCCACCAAATCGGTTGCCACCGAGGCGAAGTCCTCGGCGACCAGATGACGGCCCGCGCGCATCGCCTGGGTGTGCCAGCCGGGGCCGTATTCGCCACCACCGCGAATGTTGGCTAGCACAAAGGTGCCCCCGCGCTCCAGCCACAGCCGGCCCAATACGCCGTCGTACCCGGGCGTGCGGGCGACCTCGAATCCGCCGTAGCCGCCGAGCAGCGTCGGGCCGGGTCCCGTCGCGTTCCCCGGCCGCACCACGAAATATGGGATTGCGGTGCCATCCTTTGACGTCGCGAAATACTGTGCGACGGTGATGCCTTCGGCGTCGAAGAACGCCGTTGCGGACTTGATTTGTTCTAGCGGTCCGTCGGCAGCCCCGTGCAGTAGCTGCGACGGCGTGGTGAATCCGCTGGAATCCAAGAAGATTTCGTCGCCAGTGTCGTCGGCGGCGGCGATAACGGTGTTGGTATTGGCCGGCACATCGGTCAGCGGTCGACGCTGCCAAGTGCCGGGTGTGACGATCTCGACGCGGCTGGCCACATCGGCCAGCGTGACAATGACGAGACGGTCGCGTGTCCAGGCGTAGTGCAGCAGGCTGGTGTGAGCGTCGGGCTCGAATACAACGCGCAATTGTGCTGTGCCGGCCAGGAATTCGTCATAGTCTGCGGCCAGCAGCGAGCCGGCGGTATAGCTGGCGCTGCCGGTGATCCAGTCGGTGCGCAATTCGATCAGCAGCCACTGCCGGTGTACCGATATCGACGCGTCGGTGGGCGCATCGATGCGGATCGATTCTTCGCCGCGCAGCTCATACACCTGGTCGTTGAAGAAGTCGAGGGCCCGCCGCAGCAGGGTCCGCTCGAAGCCGGGCGTGCGGTCAACTCCGGCTGCCGCAATGACGTCCGTAGGCGAGCCTTCGAAGACCGTCTGCGCATCCTCCAGCGGTTGCCCACGGCGCCATCGCTTGACGATGCGCGGGTAGCCGGATTCGGTCAGCGAGTCAGCACCGAAGTCGGTGCCAATCAGCAGAGTGTCCGGATCGACCCAGCTGAATCCGGATTTGGCCTCGGCCAGCGCGAACCCTCCGTCAACGAATTCGCGTGTGCCCATGTCGAATTCACGCATGATAGCCGCGTCCGAACCGCCACGGGACAGGCTGATCAGGGCCCGCGTGTGATCGGGTTCGATGACGTTGGCGCCGGCCCACACCCAGTTTTTATTGTCAACTCGACTCAATTCATCTAAGTCCAACAGCACATCCCAGTCCGGGCTATCGCTGCGATAGCTGTCCAGCGTGGTCCGCCGCCACAGCCCGCGCGGGTTGGCGGCGTCGCGCCAGAAGTTGTACAGATAGTCGCCGCGACGGCGCACGTAGGGGATCCGGGCATCGGTGTCGAGCACCTCGAGTGCCGCGGTGCGCATTCGCTCGAACTCCGCGCCGGAAAACTCGGCCACCGTCGGCTCGTTGCGGGCGCGCACCCAATCGAGCGCTTCTTCGCCGAGGACATCCTCCAGCCAGAGATACGGGTCGTCAGGCATGGAAGTCATTGTGATGCCAGCGGTAATGTGACCTGTATAACACCGTCAATCGAGGAGATCCCATGACCGTCTACGCACGTCCGGGTTCCGCTGAGGCGCTGATGTCGTATGAATCCCGCTACGGCAACTTCATCGGGGGCGAGTGGGTAGCGCCGGTGGGAGGCCGGTATTTCGAGAACCCGACGCCGATCACCGGCCAAAATTTCTGCGAGATACCGCGATCCGACGAAGCTGACATCGACAAAGCGCTCGACGCTGCGCACGCGGCGGCGCCGGGGTGGGGTAAGACCGCGCCGGCCGAGCGGGCCGCGATCCTGAACAAGATCGCTGACCGCATCGAGGCGAACCGGGAGACGCTGGCGCTCGCCGAATCGTGGGACAACGGCAAGCCGATCCGGGAGGCGCTGGCCGCCGACATCCCGCTGGCGGTGGATCATTTCCGTTATTTCGCCTCAGCGATCCGTGCCCAAGAAGGCACGCTGAGCCAGATCGACGAGGACACCGTCGCGTATCACTTCCACGAGCCGCTGGGTGTGGTTGGTCAGATCATCCCGTGGAACTTCCCGATCCTGATGGCCACCTGGAAACTGGCGCCGGCGCTGGCCGCCGGCAATGCGGCGGTGCTCAAGCCGGCCGAGCAAACCCCGGCCTCGGTGCTGTATCTGATGTCGCTCATCGGCGATCTGCTGCCGCCCGGCGTGGTCAACGTTGTCAACGGGTTTGGCGCCGAAGCCGGCAAGCCGCTGGCATCGAGCAACCGGATCGCCAAGATCGCGTTCACCGGGGAGACCACCACGGGGCGGCTGATCATGCAGTACGCCTCGCAGAACCTGATCCCGGTCACCCTCGAGCTGGGTGGGAAGAGCCCCAACATCTTCTTCTCCGACGTGATGGCCAAGGGCGACGACTTTCAGGACAAGGCGCTGGAAGGGTTCACCATGTTCGCGCTCAACCAGGGCGAGGTGTGCACCTGCCCGTCGCGCAGCCTGGTGCAAGCCGACATTTACGACGAGTTTTTGGAACTGGCTGCCATCCGCACCAAAGCGGTTAGGCAGGGCGACCCGCTGGATACCGAGACCATGATCGGTTCCCAGGCCTCCAACGACCAGCTGGAAAAGGTGTTGTCCTACATCGAAATTGGTAAGGACGAAGGTGCCAAGATCATCACCGGCGGGGAGCGCGCCGAGCTCGGCGGCGACCTCTCCGGCGGCTACTACATTCAGCCGACGATCTTCGCCGGCAACAACAAGATGCGGATCTTCCAGGAGGAGATCTTCGGGCCGGTGGTGGCGGTCGCGTCGTTCTCCGACTACGACGACGCGATCTCGATTGCCAACGACACTCTTTACGGCCTGGGTGCGGGGGTGTGGAGCCGCGACGGCAACACCGCCTACCGCGCGGGCCGCGACATCCAGGCCGGCCGGGTCTGGGTCAACTGCTATCACGTGTATCCCGCGCACGCGGCATTCGGCGGTTACAAGCAATCCGGTATCGGCCGGGAGAATCACAAGATGATGCTCGACCACTACCAGCAGACCAAGAACCTAATGGTGTCGTACTCGAGTAAGGCGCAAGGGTTCTTCTGATGACCCCCCGGGTGGTGATCACCGCCGCCGCCGCCGCGCTGCTCGGTGAGCTGGCGGACCGGCACGGACCGGTGATGTTCCATCAGTCCGGCGGCTGCTGCGACGGGTCGTCGCCGATGTGCTACCCGGACGGGGATTTCATCGTCGGCGACCGCGACGTGCTGCTGGGGGTGTTGGACGTCGGCGCCGGCGTGCCCGTATGGATTTCCGGGCCGCAGTTCCAGGCCTGGAAGCACACCCAACTTGTCATCGACGTGGTGCCCGGCCGCGGTGGCGGCTTCAGCCTGGAAGCACCCGAAGGGATGCGGTTTTTGTCCCGCGGGCGCGCCTTCAGCGACGACGAGAACACCGAGCTCACAGCTACCGCGGTGATCACCGGCGCCGACTACGAGCGCGGCGAGCGCCCGCCGGCCCGCGCACCGGTGGTAGCCGTCGCTTCCGACGCTTGTTCGTTACCAGGGCGCGCCGGGGCGGTAAAGCGATAGCACGCGGCTGCGGCGTTATCGTCAAAGCGTGATACCACTGCCGCGGACGTGGCTGCTGACCAGCGCAATGCTGGTCGGTATCGCGGCCGGCGTGCTGGCCGGGACAGCGGCCACGGTGCTGGTTTCGGCCCGTATCCGTCCAGACGTCGTGATCGCGCTGGTGGTCGGGCTTCCCAGCGCCATCGGTCTGCTGATGATTCTGTTTTCTCGGCGCCGATGGCTGACGGCGCTGGGGGTATCCATCCTGGCGCTGGCGCCGGGATGGTTCGGTGTGCTGGCGTTGATCGAGGTGACGAGCCATGCCTAACGAGGACCTGCTGGACACCGGATCACTGCCGCAAACCGAGCCGTACCTGCCGACCTTCGACACCGGCGCGCACTACAAAGCCGAACCGGAAATCATCGAACCGCAACCGCGCGCCCCGAAGCGCCGATGGTGGCGTCGTAGTTCGTACCCGGCGGCCGCGGAAGTAGTTGCCGATGAGCCGGCCGACGACCCCATTGCGGCGGAACCGGACGCGCCGGGTGACGCGACGCCGTCCGGGCCGCTTCACCCGCCGGCGCCGTCGATCACCGTTCCCGGCCGCTACCACTACCTGAAGTGGTGGCAGTTCATCCTGATGCTGCTGGCGGTGTGGGTGCCGGCGGGCGCGATCGGTGCCGGCCTGTTCTATTGGTGGACCCACGACAACTCCGCCTATAAGACCGCCGTGGTTTTCGTTCTGCTCGTCTACGTCGTCGTCTCCACGGTTGCAGGCTTGATGCTGGCGATGGTGACCGACCGGCCGCTGGTGTCCGCGCTGGGGGTCGCGATGTTGACGGCGGTGTTCGCATCCGTTGTCACCGCTGCCCCGGTTTACGGCGCGTTCTACTGTGACCACAGCCAAAGTCAGTGCCTGATGGGCGTCATCCCGTACTGAGCCTGCCGACCGAGGCTATGCAAGGCTGGCGGGGTGAGCGACACCTCGGCCTCCTACGCGCCGGCCGATCGCGACCTCACCCCAATCGCTGACCTGATCGACGATCCCGCGCGCGCCGCGATGCTGGCAGCTTTGGCCGGCGGCCGTGCGCTGCCGGCCGGGGAGCTGGCTCGTCGGGCTCACGTCCATCCGGCCACCGCGTCGGCGCACCTGCGCCGGTTGGCCGAGGGCGGATTGATCCGGGTGCGCGTTCAGGGCCGGCATCGATACCACGAGATCGTCGATCCGGAGGTCGCCGAGGTGCTGGAGGCGATCGCGCAGATCGCCCCGCCGGCCCCGGTGCGTTCGCTCGATGCCCATCGCGCCGCCGTCGCGCTGACCGAGGCGCGGACGTGTTACGACCATCTGGCCGGACGCCGCGGCGTGCAGTTGCGCGACCGTCTGCTGGACGCGTCGGCGCTCCGCCGCCTCGACGACCGCGATCACGAACTCACCGACCGCGGGCAGCATCTGCTCGACCAGTTGGGCATCGACTTGGCGGCGCTGCGGACCAGTCGGCGGGTATTCGCCCGCTGCTGCGTCGACTGGACCGATCGCCGGTTCCACCTGGCCGGGGCGTTGCCCGCCGCGATCACCAGCGAGTTCCTCGCCCGGCGATGGCTCACCCGCGGGCCGGGCCGCCGCCTGCGGGTCGCCGCCGATTACGACGGCAACCTCGAAAGTTGGCTGGCCATCTGACGGTGGGCGCGCGGCCACTAGGGTAGGGGCCGTGACCCACTATGACGTTGTCGTCCTCGGAGCCGGACCCGGCGGATATGTGGCGGCTATCCGCGCTGCGCAGTTGGGATTGAACACGGCCGTCGTCGAACCCAAATATTGGGGCGGAGTCTGTCTCAACGTCGGCTGCATCCCGTCGAAGGCCTTGCTGCGCAACGCCGAACTCGTGCACATCTTCACCAAGGAAGCCAAGACCTTTGGCATCAACGGCGAGGCGACATTCGACTACGGCATCGCTTACGACCGAAGCCGCAAAGTGGCCGAGGGCCGGGTCGCCGGTGTGCATTTCCTGATGAAGAAGAACAAGATCACCGAGATCCACGGGTACGGCAGGTTCACCGACGCCCACACGTTGTCGGTCGAACTCAACGAGGGTGGCACCGAAACGGTTACCTTCGACAACGCGATCATCGCCACCGGCAGCAGCACCCGGCTCGTTCCCGGCACGTCGCTGTCGGCGAATGTCGTCACCTACGAAGAGCAAATCCTTTCTCGCGAACTCCCCGAATCGATCGTGATCGCCGGCGCAGGTGCCATCGGCATGGAATTCGGCTATGTGCTGAAGAACTACGGAGTCGACGTGACCATCGTCGAATTCTTGCCGCGCGCGCTGCCCAACGAAGACGCCGAGGTATCCAAGGAGATCGAAAAGCAGTTCAAGAAGCTCGGTATCAAAATCCTCACCGGCGCACGCGTCGAATCGATCGCCGACGACGGGTCCCTCGTCACCGTGACCGTCAGCAAGGACGGCACGTCTGAGGATCTCAAGGCGCAAAAGGTGTTGCAGGCCATCGGGTTTGCGCCCAACGTCGAGGGCTTCGGGTTGGACCAGGCTGGGGTCGCGCTGACCGAGCGCAGAGCGATCGGGATCACCGACTACATGCAGACCAACGTCAACCACATCTACGCCATCGGGGACGTCACCGGGCTGCTGCAGCTGGCACACGTCGCCGAGGCTCAGGGTGTGGTGGCGGCCGAAACCATCGCCGGCGCAGAGACTTTGGCCCTCGGCGACTACCGCATGCTGCCGCGCGCGACATTCTGCCAGCCGCAGGTGGCCAGCTTCGGGCTCACCGAGGAGCAGGCCCGCGACGAAGGTTATGACGTTCACGTCGCCAAGTTCCCGTTCACCGCCAACGGCAAGGCACATGGCCTCGGCGATCCCAGTGGTTTCGTCAAACTCATCGCCGACGCCAGACACGGCGAACTGCTGGGCGGGCATCTGATCGGCCACGACGTCTCCGAGTTGCTGCCGGAGCTGACGCTGGCGCAGAAGTGGGACCTGACCGCAAACGAGTTGGCGCGCAACGTCCATACCCACCCGACGATGTCAGAGGCGCTTCAAGAGTGCTTCCACGGACTGACCGGGCACATGATCAACTTCTGATGTCGATGCGTAGCGAGTCGATTTGGGCTGCCATCGGCGGAGTGCTCGCCGGCTATTTGCTGTGGCTGGTCGCGATTTCGATCGGCGACGCGATCACCACGGTGAGCCAGTGGAGTCTGATCGTGCTACTCGTCGCAGCGGCGTTCGCGTTGTGGGCGGTACTACGGGGACAGCGACTTCGGCGAGAGCGGAACTATCCGCTGGCGTCGTTTGTCTTCGCGTTGCCGGTTCTTCCCGTGCTGCTGTCGCTGGGTGTGTTAATCCGCACGTACATCTGACAGGGCGCTACCGCGGGTTGTCCAGCGGGATGTCCAGCGCCGCCATGGTGGCCGCCAGGCCGTCGTATTGCCCTGCGAGCATGCAGAATTCGATGAGCTGACGTCGATCGAGGTGGCTGGAGAGCTGCTGCCAGACCTCAGCGCTGATCGAGCGGTCGTTGATGAACTCGTCGGTGGCGCGCAGCAGCGCCTGCTGCCGGTCGGTGAGCCCGGCATTCGGATTCGGCCAGGCGAAGATCATGGCCTGCGTCTCGTCGTTCACGCCGCGGCGGCGTCCCATCTTCCGGTGGTGCTGCAGTTCGTATTCGGAATTGCGCAGATGAGCGACCCGCAGGATCACCAACTCAGTGTCGGCGCCCGGCAATCGGCCTCGCAGCAGCCGAGCACCGTAGAACGCCCACGCCCAGAACAGCAACCGGCGCTGACCCAGCGTCGTGAACAGGTGCATCTCCGGCGCGCCGACCGTGCGGGCGGCGGATTTCGCCAAGAACCAATTGATCAGCCCCAGGTCGCGGAACCGCGCAGGCGGGATGCGACCGACGTCCGAATGGCTCATGGCTGCTTCACCAGGTAGGGCGAGACCGTGCTGCGGTGCTCGTCGATGTCGAGTGCACGGCCCAGAGCGGGGAACGCTCGCTGCGGGCAGTTGTCGCGTTCGCACACCCGGCAGCCCGCGCCGATCGGGGTGGCTATGTCGCCGGACAAGTCGAGTCCTTCCGAGTAGACGAGCCGGTGCGCGTGCCGGAGTTCGCAGCCCAGCCCGATCGCGAAGGTTTTACCGGGCTGACCATACCGTGATGCACGCCGCTCGATGGTCCGGGCCACCCACATGTAATTACGGCCGTCGGGCATCTGGGCGATCTGCACCAGGATCTTGCCCGGGTTGGCGAAGGTCTCGTAGACGTTCCACAGCGGGCAGGTGCCGCCTGCAGAAGAGAAATGAAAACCCGTGGCGGATTGGCGTTTTGACATGTTCCCCGCGCGGTCGACGCGCACGAATGACAGGGGCACGCCGCGCATCGACGGTCGCTGCAATGTCGAGAGCCGGTGGGCGATGGTTTCGTAGCTCACCACATAAAACGCCGAGAGCCGCTCGACGTCGTAGCGGAAGTTCTCGGCGATCTCGTGAAATTGCCGATAGGGCAGCACCGTTGCGGCGGCGAAGTAATTGGCCAGCCCGAGTCGGGCCAGCTTGCGGGACTCGTCGCTGGTGAAGCTGCCCTCAGCGACCAGGTCGTCGATGAGCGCCCCGTGCTCCAAGTAGGCCAGCTCTGCGGCGAGTTTGAACGCGGACTGGCCCGACGGCAGATGCCCGCCAATTTCCAGCGTTCGCGTCTCGGGGTCGAAGCGGTGAAGGACGTTGTCGCCCAGATCGATTCGTTTGATGCGGACATCGTGCACGGAGGTCAGCCGGTCGGACAGGTCGCGTACCAGATCCGCGCGGTGCATGCGCATCTGCACCGTGAGCTCCTCGGCGGCGGTGTCCAGCTCGTGCAGGTAATTATGTCGCTCGTAGAAGTAGTCGCGAACCTCTTCGTGGGGCATCGTGATCGATCCGCTGCCGCTTCCGTCGGAGAAACGATCCTCGGTGGCGGCCGCGAGCTGCGTGGTCGTCAGCCGATACCGCCGGTGCAAGTTGACCAAGGCCCGTGCGAGCGCCGGGTGCGTGTTCACGACGTCGGCCAGCTCCGACTGGTCCACCTCGACGCCGAGGTCGTGGTCGAGCGTGACCTCACGCAGCTCGGCAAGTAGACGAGTGTCGTCCTGCGAGGCGAAGAACGTCGCGTCGACGCCGAACACCTCGGTGATCCGCAGCAATACCGCGACAGTCAGCGGCCGGACGTCGTGCTCGATCTGATTGAGGTAGCTCGGTGAAATGTCGAGCATCTGCGCCAGCGTGGCCTGACTGAATCCGCGCTCGCTGCGCAGCTGCCGGACCCGCGAGCCAACGAATGTCTTGGCCATCCGGCCAGCGTACCCGTGTTGCGAAGGCATGGTTAGCAAGATTTGCACCACGTCGAGGATTGGCGCCGCGGCTAGGTCGTTTGGCATGATCGCCGGAGGGGGAGTGCGAGTAACAGCGGGGAAGTGAAGCCGTGAGCCTGGACAAAATAATGATGCCGGTGCCCGACGGCCATCCGGACGTCTTCGACCGCGAGTGGCCGCTGCGCGTCGCTGACATCGACCGCGAGGGTCGACTGCGCTTCGACGCGGCCGCCCGCCATATTCAAGACATCGGTCAGGATCAATTGCGCGAGATGGGATTCGAGGAAACTCATCCGCTCTGGATTGTCCGCCGGACGATGGTCGACCTGATCCGTCCAGTCGAGTTCGGCGACATGCTGCGGATGCGCCGGTGGTGTTCAGGAACATCGAACCGGTGGTGTGAAATGCGGGTCCGCATAGATGGGCGCAAAGGCGGGCTGATGGAGTCCGAGGCGTTTTGGATCAACATCAACCGCGATACCCAGATGCCGTCGCGCATCGCCGACGACTTCCTAGCGGGCCTGCGGAAAACCACGGATATCGACCGGCTGCGGTGGAAGGCCTACCTGACCGCCGGCGGCCGTGATGATGCCACCGAGATCCACGAGTTCCCGGTCCGGGTCACCGACATCGACCTTTTCGACCATATGAACAACTCCGTGTACTGGAGTGTGATCGAGGACTACCTCGCGTCGTACCAGGAACTCCTCAAAGCGCCGCTGCGAGTGACCATCGAGCACGACGCCCCGGTTGCACTCGGCGACAAGCTGGAGATCATCTCGCACGTTCACCCGGCCGGATCGACCGACCGATTCGGAGTCGACCTGGCTGACCGCACTGTTAGAACGCTCACATATGCCGTCGGAGACGAGACAAAAGCGGTCGCGGCGATCTTCCCGCTCTAACCGTACGAGCGTTATGCAAACCGCCGGGCTGACCTGCGGATTTAAGTTACCCGCTGGTAGAAACTGAACCGTTCAGTTCAGGGCGTGTCTTCGCAACCTTTGCAAAAAGTAGCTGACCCCTAGCCAAAATTGGCACGAAAATAGGTGGACCTGCAGCGCTGACCTGTGCCATCTTCGACTTAGCAGATCAGCACGATGCTGGGGTCCTTAGCAAGTGTGGAAATCCAGGGTCCTCAGGTCGTTAACTTTTGAGGAGAGC
>NZ_JBATXN010000149.1:0-2310 GCF_049673265.1 Mycobacterium sp.
CGATCACTCACATAGGACAGCAGCCGGTCAGTGGAGTCGATGACGTGGGCGATATCGTCGCGCTGTTTGTTCAGCTGGCCGGTGAAAGTGCTCAGCTTGCCCAGAAAGTCCCGAATCTGTTGGGCACGCCCGGCCAGAATCTTGTAGACCTCGTTTTGGATCACCTCGAGATTCGGGACGCCCCCGCCGCGCAGCACCAGGGCCAAGCTGGCAAGCGTCTGCTCGGTGGAGGGGTACGCCGACGAATTCGTCAGCGGGATGGTGTCGCCGCTCTTCAATAGCTGTGGCGACGGGTCCAGGGGTGCGGCAAGCTCCACATGCTGAGAGCCCAGCAGGCTGGTCTGGCCGATCTTGGCCGTGGCATTCTTCGGCAGCCTAACTCCCTTTGCCAGGTCCACGGTCAGGGTGGGAACCCAGTTCTTGAGGTTGATTGCGCGAACGCTACCGGCGAACACGTCGGCTACCAGTACCCGGCTGTTGCCGTTGAGTGCCAACGTATTTGGCATCTGTACGTAGATGGTGTAGGAGCCTTTGCCGCCGCCGGGACCGCCGGGCAACGGCACATTGGCGATACCCCGCCAGTGCCCGCATGATGTCAGCACGACCGTGGCCGTCAGCAACGCCAACGTCTGCCAAGCCCGGTGGCGAACCGACCGCATAGCGCGCTTCACGAGCCGGCTCCTGTGGGTGCCGCCGGGGCCGCGGTCGGCGACGGCAGCGGTTGCGGATACCACGGCGGTGGTAGCGGGTTGTTCTCGTCGTAGGCATTCGGCGGGCCGGCCATGTTCTGGGCCGGCGGTGGCGCGGCGATATCGGGCCCGCCCATCAGCTCGGCCAAAGATGCCGGTGTCAGCAGGTTCGCGGTGGCCGGCTGGACCTTGATCCCTTGCATACCCGGCGCGACAACCCATCCAGGTTCGGAGTTGCGGTGGGACCACGGTGTATCCGGTGAGAAGATGCCGGGGACGGTGGTGTCCTTGTATCCGGGCGGCGGCTGCAGGCGCGGCTCGGAGTACGCAACGTTTTTGGGCAACGTGTCAGCGGAGCTGAACAGGTTGATTCCGGATGGGAAATAGTTGAACTTGATCGCGTCCATGATCGGCGCCAGATATTGCGCACACAACTCTGCCGAATCTTGATAGCCGAGCCTGCTTCCGGCCTGAATCGCGCTGCAAATGAACTGCATTGGGTTGGCGAAGTTGACCAACGCAGGCACGCCGGTCAGACTGCCGTGCGCCGGCTCGTAGATCGCAAGGACGTTGGCTGCCATGTTCGGCAATATGTGCAGCGCAGTCTCCAAACCCTCGCGCGGCTCCGGCTGCATGATGGCGGTAGTGGCTTCGCTGAGATTGTTGACGTCGTGCGTCAGCACCTCGCGGTTCTCGGTCAGGAATGCGCTCGCGGTGGACAGCAAGCTGTCAGTCTGTTGGATGGCCTTGGCAGCAGCTTGATCGGAACTGGTTAGGTGAGTGGTGAATTGGGACAGGTCTTTGTTTAGGGCGACGAACTGTTGGTCGTCACGGTGCAACGCGTTGACGAACAACGCCAGGCTGTGTAACACCGTGAAAAAATCGCCGCGGCCTTCGTCCAAGGTGCTAAGTGCGGTCGACAGTCTGTCCAGGGTGGTGTTGATCTGCTTGCCTTTCCCCGCTAGTCCGTCGGCGAAGGATTCGATGACGTCACCGAACGGCCCCTTCTTCTGTTCCTTGGTCGGGCCGAGATTATCGATGATGTGAGTGATGTTGTTGCGCAGGTCATCCCACTCGACCGGTACCTGGGTGCGGTCTTCTGGGATCACCGCGTGGTCGGCCAGCACGGGCCCACCCTTATAGGGCGGTTCCAACTGAATGCTCCGGGAGGCCACCAGCGTGGGGTTGAGGATCATCGCCTGTGCATCGGCGGGCACCTTGTATTTGTTGGCGTAGTGGAAGGTAACTTTCATCTTGTCGCCGACGGGTTCGATCTTGTCGATCGCCCCGACGCGAATGCCCATGATGACTACCTTGTCTCCGGCGTAGAGCGCATTGGTCTGCGGAAAATAGGCCACCACAGTGTTGTTGGTCAGTTTTCTGTAGAGCTGCACGCCCACCAAACCGGCAACCAGACCGCCTGCGAGAAGGAGTGATCCGATGATCACCGTCGCGCGCGACAGCCGTGGCAGTTGCAGTTTGCGGATATCGAAGATCGTGCTCATCGGCTGTTACCCCCCATCTCCGCCGGGTGTGATGAACGGGGCCGGTAGCTGCGGGCCCGGTCCCGGCGGCGCTGCGGGGCCGGGCGGCAGCGCGGGCGCGAAGGTCGACGGTGGCG
>NZ_JBATXN010000150.1:0-5845 GCF_049673265.1 Mycobacterium sp.
GAGTCCAACTGTCGGTCCCGCGCAGCACTTCGACCAGCGACGACCACTGGGTGGTGACCCCCGACGATTCGATGAAATCCAGAAACGGCGGGCTGATTCGGGCCATCAAGATCAGCGCCACCATCCACCACGACATGGCCAACACCAGGGCCAGTAACCACCACCCGGTGTAGCGCCACCATCGGCGGTTGGGCCGATGGCAGGCCCACCAGATCACCGCGGGCAGGCAGCCGGCGAACGTCGCGATCGCGTTGACCGCTCCCATCAGCGCGACGGCTACCCCGGCCTGCCCGGCGAGCTGGCGCACCGATCGGTTGGTCTGGCCGCGCAGCGCCAGGATTGTGGGCAGCAGCACCCACGGCGCCAGCATGATCGGCAAGGTTTCCGACGAGATCGATCCCAAGGTGGTCAGCACCCGAGGCGAAAGTGCGAACGCCCACGCGGCGATCACTCGTGACGTCGGGCTGCCGAGCCCCTTCCCATCGTTTAAAGCCTCAGCGACCCGAAGCAACCCCCAGAAGCCGACGACCAGCAGCAGCGCCCACCACAGCCGTTGGGTCACCCAGCCGGGCAGACCTAGCAGATGACCTGCCAGGAAGAAGGTTCCGTGCGGAAACAGGTAACCGTAGGCCTGGTTTTGCGCCTGTCCAAACGGCAGTTCGCTGTTCCACAGATTGGTCGCCCGGGCCAAAAACCGCAGCGGGTTGGCGGTCAGGTCGAGCTTGGTATCGGGGGAGATCTGTCCGGGCGACTGGGCGAAGCTCAACGCCAGCGCGGCCGCCGCGACCAGCCACAACCAGCGTCGCGACAACGACGTGACCTCGACGGGCCCTGGCTCGGCCCGCATTGTCGCCGGACTAGCTGCGGTTGCCGTACTCAACCCGGTTGAGCACCGACGACTGCGGGTCGCCGCCGGGAAGTGGTGGCTTGGTGTCCTGTTGCACCATCAGGGTGATCCCGAATATCGCGGCCGCGCCGAGCAATAGACCGACCACGACGCTTGCGGCGGCGGGCGCAACGAACCGGTTCATAGTCGCAAACTAGCAGAAGACGCTGAAGACGAGTCGCGGCCGGTAGCCGCTGGCACGCCGGGCCATGACAGCATGGCCTGATGGGTTTCCCGCGCGTTCTGGCCGTGTTTGCCGCTGTCGCGGCGCTGATGGCGGGATGTGGCCATACCTCCGAACGGCCCAAGTCCGCACCGGGCAGCTCGTCGCCGGCCAAGGCGATCCCGCCGGCGCAACCTGCGTGCGGTGATCCAGCCGCCATACCGACCCGCGAGAAGCTGGCCCAGCTGCTAATGGTGGGCGTCCGTAACGGCGACGACGCCAAAGCCGTGGTGACGAACTACCACGTCGGGGGCATCTTCATCGGCGGCTGGACCGACCTGACGATGTTGGGACCCAACCTGGTCAAGGACCTTTCGGCCACCACCGCGCTGCCGGTGGCGGTCAGCGTCGACGAAGAGGGCGGGCGGGTGGCCCGGCTGTCCAAACTGATCGGGCCGGCGCCGTCGGCGCGGGTGCTCGCGCATACGTACACACCCGAGCAGGTTTACGGCATGGCCCTCGACCGCGGCCACCGGATGCGGGGTCTCGGCATCACCATTGACTTGGCCCCCGACGTCGATGTCACCGACGCGCCGGACGACACGGTGATCGGCGATCGATCGTTCAGTTCAGATCCCGCAAAGGTAATTCAGTACGCCGGCGCATATGCCCGCGGCCTGCACGACGCCGACGTACTGCCGGTGCTCAAACATTTCCCCGGCCACGGACACGGGTCCGGTGACTCGCACACTGGATCCGTGATCGTCACGCCGCCGCTGTCGCAGTTGCAGAACGACGATTTGGCGCCCTACCGGGCACTGTTGAACGCTGTCGCGCCACAGGGCGCGATGGTCGGCCACTTGCAGGTGCCCGAGCTCACCGGCAACGAACCAGCCAGCGTCAACCGAGCCGCGGTGCAGATGTTGCGCACGGGCGCCGGATACAACGGCCCGCGCTTTGACGGCCCAATATTCAGCGACGACCTGTCCAGCATGGCGGCCATCAAGGACCACTACAGCGTGCCCGACGCAGTGCTGCGCACCCTGCAGGCCGGCACCGACGTAGCGCTGTGGGTCACGACCGATGAGGTGCCAGCTGTGCTCGACCGGTTACAGAAGGCGTTGGACGCCAAGGAGTTGAAGACGTCCGACGTCGATGACTCAGTTCGCCGGATCGCAAAGTTCAAAGGCCTCAAGCCGGGCTGCGGGCCGTAAACGCGGCGGCGCGCATCGTCATTGCTTACCCTGGAGTAAGGGACGCGCAGAAGGGCGTAGAAAGGGCAAGCATGGCAGGTGGTACCAAGCGGTTACCGCGTGCTGTGCGCGAACAGCAGATGCTGGATGCCGCTGTTCAGATGTTCTCTGTCAACGGCTATCACGAGACGTCGATGGACGCGATCGCGGCCAAGGCCGAGATTTCCAAACCAATGCTCTACCTGTATTACGGGTCCAAAGAGGAACTGTTCGGCGCTTGCCTTGACCGGGAGATGACGCGGTTCATCGACGGCGTGCGCGAAGAAATCGATCTCGAGCAGAGCCCGAAAGATCTGTTGCGCAACACCATCGTGGCGTTCATGCGCTACATCGATGCCAATCGCGCGTCCTGGATCGTGATGTACACCCAGGCCACCAGCTCGCAGGCGTTCGCTCACACCGTGCGCGAGGGACGCGAGCGGATCATCTCCATGGTGGCCCGGCTGCTGCAGGCCGGTACCCGTAATCCCGCACCGGACGCCGACTTCGAGATGATGGCGGTGGCGCTCGTGGGAGCCGGTGAGGCGATCGCGACCCGGCTCAGCACGGGTGACACCGACGTCGATGAGGCGGCCGCACTGATGATCAACCTGTTCTGGGGCGGCCTCAAAGGCGTGCCATCCGAGCGGGATGCGGCGGAAGTCGCTGCCGGGGGCTCCAGCTGACCGACCGACCGCCTCAGCAGGGGTCGCCGTCGGGTGTCCAGTACGGCCGCGATATTCGTCTGGGAACTCGCCCGGCCGCCGATTTGGTTGCTACTGGTCCTCCTGGCTACCGCGCTCAGCGCGTACGGAATTCGGCTAGTTGTCGATCGCGATTGCGGCTAGTGCGTCCGCAGTGTCCCAGTCAGATGCGGATAGCCTTTGGCGATGTTGCGCAGGCTGATATCCCAACCGTCCTGGACCTGATCGACGTAGAGCCCGGCGCTGGCCGGCAGCACCACCGGTTTGCCGAATCGCACCGAATACGTCACAGCGTCGGGAAGCCCGGCCTCTAGATTCGCCAATACAGCTGCAGCGCTGAACATTCCGTGTGCAATCACCGTAGGGAAGCCGAACAACTTGGCCCCGATGGGGTTGGTATGGATTGGGTTGTGGTCGCCGCCGATGGCCGCATAGCGGCGAATCTGTCCCGGCGTTATCCGCAGAATGGCTTTCGGCGGCGGTGGTTTGGGCTGTTTCTGCGGCGCTGGCTTGGCTTCGTCGGACAAGCTGGTCCGTTGCTGATGCAGGAAGGTCGTGACCTGGTGCCACGCGACGTCGTTGCCGACGCTGACGTCGGTCACCAAATCCACCAGCAGGCCTTTGCGATGTTCACGCAGGTTCTCGGCGTGTACCGCGATATTGACCGTGTCAGTCACCTTGATCGGCCGGTGTTGCGTGATGTGGTTTTCGATATGGACCGATCCCATTGCAGCGAAAGGGAAGTCGAACCCGGTCACCAGTGACATCATCGTCGGGAAGGTCAACGCGAACGGGTAGGTCAACGGCACGGAGTCGCCGTAGCGCAGTCCGGTGACTGCGGCATAATCGGCCACGTTCCCGCGGTCGATCGGCACGTCGTTGACCGTGAGTGTTCTGTTGGGCAGATGGTCGCTGCGCGGCACGAACGGCAACGCCCCGGCCGCCGCGCGCAGCAGGTTCTTCAGCCCGCTCGGTTGTGTCACCTTAGTCACGCCCCCAACATCGCCTGGCCGCAGACGCGAATGACGTTACCCGTCACCGCATTTGATGCAGGGCTGGCGAAATAGGCGATGGTTTCGGCGACGTCCACCGGCTGCCCGCCCTGATACAGCGAGTTCAGCCGACGGCCGACCTCGCGGGTGGCCAGTGGGATGGCCGCGGTCATCTGGGTTTCGATGAATCCCGGCGCGACGGCGTTGATCGTGATGCCCTTCTCGGCGAGTTCGGGTGCCAGCGCCTGGGTGAGCCCGATCATGCCCGCCTTGGTGGTGGCGTAGTTGGTCTGCCCGCGGTTGCCCGCGATACCGGCCATCGACGAGAGCCCGATCACCCGACCGCCCTCGCCGATAGTGCCATTGCCAACCAGCCCTTCGGTAAGTCGTTGTGGCGCAAGCAAGTTGACGGCGAGAACGGCGTCCCAACGTCCGTCGTCCATGTTGGCCAACAGCTTGTCGCGGGTAATACCGGCGTTGTTGACCAGGATGTCGGCCCGGCCATTGTGATGCTCGCGCAGGTGCTCGCTGATCCGGTCGACGGCATCGTCTGCGGTGACGTCGAGGGTCAGGGCCGTTCCGCTGACGCGGGTGGCCGTCTCGGCCAGCGCCTCCGCGGCGGCCTCTACATCGACTGCAACGACGTGCGCGCCGTCTCGGGCGAACACCTCAGCGATCGTCGCACCGATACCGCGGGCGGCGCCGGTGACGATGCCCACCTTGCCGTCGAGCGGCCGATCCCAGTCGGCCGGCGGAGTGGAATCGGCCGCGCCGACGTAGAACACCTGCCCGTCCACGTAGGCCGACTTCGCCGACAAAATGAACCTCAAGGTCGACTCTGCGCCGGTCGCGGCCGGTTTGGCGTCGGGTGATAGATAAACCAGCGCGACGGTGGCGCCTCGCCGCAGCTCCTTGCCCAGGGAGCGGGTGAAGCCCTCCAGCGCCCGTTGCGCGATCCGCTCATCGGAACTGCCGGCTGCATCGGGAGTGGTCCCGACGACGACGACGCGACCGTTGGCGCCGACGTTGCGCAGCAGCGGAGTGAAGAATTCGTGCAGCGCTTTGAGCTTGGCCGGCGTCGTGATGCCGGTGGCGTCGAACACCAGGCCTGCGAACGAATCGGCCCAGCGGCCGCCGAGGTTGGCGCCCACCACGTCGTAGTCCTTGTCCAGCGCCGCGCGCAGCGGCTCGACAACCCGGCCCTCCCCACCGATCAGCAGCGATCCGGCCAGCGGCTCATCGCCGACCCGATAGCGCCGCAGTGGCTCGGGCTGCGGTATGCCGAGTTGCTTGGCGAGAAACGAGCCGGGCCCGGAGTTGACGACTTGGGAGAATAGATCGGGTGAAACCTTTGGGGCCACTGCGCTGCCTTCCGTATCGAGCGTGTGCGACTACCGTATCGAGAGCGAACTTACTCCAGAGTAAGGACAGTAGGTAGTATGCCTACTGGGTACTAATCGCGGATAACCCCCCACCGACGGAGATAAGCGTGAGTTCTGAAAGTTCTTCTGCAAGTTCCCAGCCGAAGGTCAACACCGACGGCACCCGCTCGACGCGGCGCGTCGCGGTGCTCGGCGGCAACCGAATCCCATTCGGGCGCTCGGATCGCGCCTACGCCGAGGCCTCCAACCAGGACATGTTCACCGCCGCTTTGAGCGGGCTGGTCGACCGGTTCGGACTGGCGGGTGAGCGTTTGGGCGCAGTGATCGGCGGCGCCGTCCTCAAGCACAGTCGTGACTTCAACCTGATGCGCGAGTGTGTGCTCGGATCGGCGCTGTCGTCGTACACGCCGGCATTCGACATCCAGCAGGCCTGTGGGACCGGGCTGCAGGCCGCGATCTGCGCGGCAGACGGCATCGCCGCCGGCC
>NZ_JBATXN010000151.1:0-1615 GCF_049673265.1 Mycobacterium sp.
AGGCCCGCCGCGGCGGCCAGCTCGAGGATCAAGCCAAGCCGGGCCTCATCGACACCGGTCACCTTGGCCAATCGTCGTATTTCGCGCACCCCTAGGCCGCCGCTGCGAAGCTCGGAAATTGGTGCCGCGCCCAGTGTTTCGAGCAGTACATCGAGTTCGCGCAGCAAGTCGATGACCGCGCCCGCGGCTGCCGAGTCGGCGTCATCACGCGTCGCGGTGGCAATCACCGGATCGGGCGCGGCCAGCTGCATTGGCCCGGCCACCTCGCCGCGCAGCAGTTGCCCAACATGGCGGGGCAGGATCACCGTGTCGGCGTCGATTCGGCGCAGCAGTCCCATCGCGAGCAGCTGTGGCACCGGCCGATCCGCGGGAGCCCCGGGTGCGGCGTCGCGGGTACGCCCCAACGGCGACCCTTCCAGCAGCTTGTCCAGCAGTTCCCGCTGCGAATCGTGCAGGCCGTCAATCAGCTCGGCAATCTGCTCGCCGGTGTGGGAAGCGTCTTCCAAGGTCACTTGGCCGGGATGCCAGGGCAGCCCGGCACCGGCGTCGGGTGCGACTCGTAGTTCGGTGTCACCCCAAACCAGAGCGCGCTCCTTGAGGTCGTCGAGGGCGCCGAGCACGGCGGGTTCGGCCGCTCGACCGTCGATCAGCGCCAGCAGCTTGGCAACGGGCACCGACGCGGTCTCCGCATGCAAAACCAGCAGCGCGTCGATCACCGCTAGCCGCAAGAAGTCCAGCTCGTCGGTGGCCGCCGTGACTGATTGTCGGGCCTGGGCGCGGGCGGCCAACGCCGCGATGCTGCCCGGCGGCGGTTGGGCAAGGTCGGGCCGCAGCTCCAGCAGACGGATCAGCCGCTCGTCGGGCAAGTCGGCCAGCCAGGACCCCAGCGGGGTGCCCGGGGTGTGTTCGGTCATTGCTGACCAGCGTAAAGCAGCCGCGATAGTGGGACTCCCGAGGCGACGGCGAGTAAGACCTGTCAGAATGGCACGCGTGGCTGACAACGCTGACAACCAGGCGCAGAAAACCCGTTACGTCGACAAGGGCTGGCCGACGACCAACCCAGACGACCATGCGGTAAGTGAGCTGGCGACCGACCGGGTAGGCGCATTGTCTCCCTACGGCGACGTGGTCTTCCCGCTGCCAGCGGACGAGCTGCCCTACCTGCACCCCGTCACGGAGGTCAACCGCTAGGCGTATTTGCGCCGTTTAAGCGAGCGAGGACAGGGCGGGGTTACCGTTCACGCTCTGCGACTGGATGGCTTTGAGCAGGTCTTTGACGTAGCTCGGGTCCATGTTCTGCGGCGGTGCCACAGGCAGCCCTTTGCTGGTGTCGGGCAGGTTCGCCGGATCTAGCAAGGGTGCGAGCTGCGGTGGCACCTGAAGGTCGTGTATCGCCGAGCCCGCAGCAGCCGGATCGCTCGGCACCCCTGGAACTGTCGGCAGGCCCGGGCCCGGGATGGGCGCTGGGTCGTCGGCAAACGTCCAGTGCGCGACGGCGGTGGCTTGGTGGACATCCGCGGGGTCATTCCCGGGAGGGGCCGGAGGCGGCGGTGCGTCTGCGGGTGGCGGCGCGTCTGCCGGCGGCGCGGGAGCGTCGACGGCGGCGGGCTCAGCC
>NZ_JBATXN010000152.1:0-3871 GCF_049673265.1 Mycobacterium sp.
CCGCGATGAACGGCTTGGCAGCCTCAAGGCCTTGCGCCACAACGGCTTCGGTCGGCGCCTGGGCACCGCCTGCGACGAGCTCGATGACCTTGTCGGTGGCCTCGGCTTCGACCATCATGATGGCCACGTCGGCGTTGGGGCCTTCGGTACTAGACGAGCCGGACACCACGCGCCCGGCCACCACCATGTCGAACACTGCCCGCTCGGTCTGCTCGACGGTCGGGAACGCCACCCAGGTGCCGTCGATCAGCGCAACCCGGACACCGCCCACCGGACCGGAGAACGGCAGTCCGGCCAGCTGGGTGGAGGCGGATGCGGCGTTGATAGCCACAACGTCGTAAAGCTCGTTGGGGTCCAGGCTCATGATCGTCACGACGACCTGGATCTCGTTGCGCAACCCGTCGACGAACGAGGGACGCAGCGGCCGGTCGATGAGTCGACAAGTCAGGATCGCGTCGGTGGACGGCCGGCCCTCGCGGCGGAAAAACGAGCCGGGGATGCGTCCGGCGGCGTACATCCGCTCCTCGACGTCGACGGTCAACGGGAAGAAGTCGAACTGGTCTTTGGGGTTCTTGCTGGCGGTGGTCGCCGACAGCAGCATGGTTTCGTCGTCGAGGTAGGCGACGACGGCGCCGGCGGCTTGCAGAGCCAGCCGGCCGGTCTCAAATCGTATGGTGCGGGTGCCGAAGCTCCCATTGTCGATGACGGCGGTCGTTTCGAATACGCCTTCGTCAATTTCAGCTACAGACATGGGTGTCCGTATGGCCTCTCTGGGTTTATTTAGCTGTTTCGCGTAATCACGCTAAACCCCGAGGGTTTTCAGAGCCTGGATGCGGCGACGGCCATCGATCGAAGCTGCCGACCTGCCCCGATTAGGGAGCCCGGCAGCCACTACCGAAGACCGCGCGATGCAGGTCCCTTGTGACTCGCTGGGACGGTGCGCGCGGATCGCGCGCGCCGCACCTGCTCGGGCCAATCCGGCCCAGAACGTCCTTACTCTACACGCCGACCTGGCGATTCCCAGCGGCGCGATGATTCGCCGAAATCGAGTGTGCAATCTGGGCGTCGAGTGTGCATCCAGGGCGGAAAAATCGCCGGATTCCCGCCCTGTGCGCACACTCGGCGCCGTCACCGCACAGTCGATCCTCTACAAGGGCGGCGTCAGCGGCGCAGGCCCAGCCGCTCGATCAGCGAGCGGTAGCGCTCGACGTCGATCTGTGCGACGTACTTCAGCAGCCGGCGCCGGCGTCCGACCAGCAGTAGCAGACCGCGGCGTGAGTGGTGGTCGTGCTTGTGCACCTTGAGGTGCTCGGTCAGATCCGCGATCCGCCTGGTCAGCAGGGCGACCTGCGCCTCAGGGGATCCGGTGTCGGTTCCATGCAGGCCGTATGAGCCCAGGATTTCCTTTTTTTGCTCGGCAGTCAGTGCCACGAAATATCTCCATCAATCGGTCCGCGATCTTCGATTCCAGGCCGCGGCCGCCGCGAACTGCAGCACGCGCCGTATCGCCAGGGAGTCTAACAGTGCGTGGCTAAACGACTGGAATCCCCAGGTCAGTCCAGGGAAAGCAGCGCACGGGCACGCTCGGTATCGGTGCCCATCGCGGCTATCAGATCCTCGACCGATCCGAACTTCTTCTGCCCGCGGATCCGCGCGACGAAGTCGAGCGCCACATATTGTCCGTACAGATCAGCCGACGTGTCGAGCACGAACGCCTCCACAGTGCGGGTGCGCCCGGAGAACGTCGGGTTGGTGCCCACCGAAACGGCGGCCTGGTAGCGCTCGCCCGGAACCACCGTGCCGGTCACCGGCCCGTGCCCCAGCACAGTGAACCAGGCCGCGTAGACGCCGTCGGCCGGGATCGCGGAGTACATCGGCGGCGCCACGTTCGCGGTGGGGAAGCCCAGCTCCGCGCCGCGCCCCTCGCCCCGGACGACGACGCCCTCGACGCGGTGCGGACGGCCCAGCGCTTCGGTGGCCGCGACCACGTCTCCGGCATCGACACAGGACCGGATATAGGTCGACGAGAACGTCACGGTTTCGGTGTCGTGATGCTCGGAAACCAGCGACATCGATTCCACCGCGAACCCGAATCGCTCGCCGGCACGGCGCAGGGTGTCGACGGTGCCGGCGGCCTTTTTGCCGAAAGTGAAGTTCTCCCCCACCACGACTTCCACCACATGCAGGTTTTCCACGAGCAATTCGTGGACGTAGCGCTCGGGGGTGAGCTTCATGAAATTCGTCGTGAACGGCATCACCAGAAACACGTCGATGCCGAACTCCTCGGCCAGCTCGGCGCGTCGGGTCAGCGTCGTCAACTGAGCGGGATGACTGCCAGGGAAGACCACTTCCATCGGATGCGGGTCAAACGTCATCAGCACGGTCGGCACTTCCCGCGCGCGAGCCGATTTCACCGCATGCGAGATCAGCTCGGCGTGCCCGCGGTGTAGGCCGTCGAACACCCCGATGGTGAGCACGCATCGGCCCCAGTCCGTGGGTATCTCGTCCTGGCCGCGCCACCGTTGCACAACCGCTAGCCTACGGCGCAACGCAGCCGCTGATCATGCTGATGCCACGGTGCGACTCGCCCCCGCAAGCGGGGGGACCCCCACAACGGGCGGTAATTGGATCCGCGTCGTCGTCGCACGAGCCCCAGATCAGGTGAGGATTGCTTAAACTTCCGTTGTGAGCCCCGACTCTCCTGGTGATGAGCCCAACGAGCTCTCCGCGGTTGCCCAGGATTACCTGAAAGTCATCTGGAACGCCCAGGAGTGGTCGCGGGAGAAGGTCAGCACGAAGATGCTGGCCGAGAAGATCGGGGTGTCGGCGAGCACGGCCTCGGAATCCATCCGCAAGCTCGCCGAGCAGGGTCTGGTCGACCACGAGAAGTACGGCGCGGTGACGCTGACCGACTCGGGCCGTCGGGCGGCGCTGGCGATGGTGCGTCGCCACCGACTGCTGGAAGCCTTCCTGGTCAAGGAGCTCGGTTACAGCTGGGATGAAGTGCACGACGAGGCCGAGGTGCTCGAGCACGCGGTCTCCGACCGGCTGGTGGCGCGCATCGACGCCAAGCTGGGATTCCCGCAGCGTGATCCGCACGGCGACCCGATCCCGGGCTCCGATGGGCAAGTTCCCACGCCACCGGCCCGCCAGCTGTGGTCATGCGCCGACGGTGACACCGGCACGGTGGCGCGGATATCCGACAAAGACCCCGAGATGCTGCGCTACTTCGACAGCATCGGGATCAGCCTCGACTCCCGGCTGCGGGTGCTGACCCGGCGGGAATTCGCTGGAATGATCTCCATCGCAGTCGAATCCGCTGACGGCGCTCCCACCACGGTCGACTTGGGAAGTCCTGCCGCACAAGCTATTTGGATGGTGTCAAGGTAGCCGCTGATGGCAAAACTCGAGCTGTCCCATGAGCTGTCGTTGACTGCCGAACAAGCGTGGGCGCATGCATCGAATCTCGCCGAACTTGGCGACTGGCTGCAGATGCACCAGGGGTGGCGGAGTGAATTGCCCGCCGAACTCACGCCCGGAGCGACGTTGGTCGGCGTGGCCGGTGCAAAAGGCATGCGCAACCGCGTCACCTGGACGATCCGAAAAGTCGAGCCTCCGGGCCTGCTCGAGATCACCGGCGACGGCGTGGGAGGCACCAAGTACGGCCTGCGGTTGGCCGTCGCACCTACCCCCTCCGGCTGCAAATTCACCGTGCGAATCGACATGGGCGGCAAGCCGCTGTTCGGCCCGATCGGAGCCGCTGCCACCCGAGCTGTCAAGGGCGATATTGAGCGCTCGATCAAGCGATTCGAGGCGCTGTACTCCTAGTGATTCCCCGCGGTGGCCCGCGCGTGATAGGCATCCCGGGTCG
>NZ_JBATXN010000153.1:0-5670 GCF_049673265.1 Mycobacterium sp.
GATCGGAAGACGTTCTCGGAGCGTTGCTGTCGGCTACCGATTCGGGGCAAGCCGTGCAATTTCCGCACCGACCGTCACGCACCGAGCCGTACACCGTGCGCACGGTCGAGCCGTGGGGCGTGCTGACCGAGAAAGGCCGCTGGTATCTCGTCGGGCACGACCGCGATCGGGGCGCCACCCGGACGTTTCGGCTGTCCAGGATCGGCGGCGAGGTGACCCCGATCGGCCCGGTCGAGGCCTTTACCCGGCCGACGGACGTCGATTTGCGCAGGATTGTGGCCGCGGCGGTCGGCGAGGCGCCGTCCGGCGTGCGGGCTCAGGTCTGGGTGGCCGACGGCCGGGCCACCGCGCTGCGGCGCGCCGGGACGTCGCTGGGGCCGCAGGAGCTGGCCGGCCGCGACGGCGAGGTCATCGAACTCGACATCGGAACCACCGACCGATTGGCGCGGGAAATCACCGGTTACGGCGCCGACGCCGTCGTGCTGGAACCGTCCTCGTTGCGCGATGAGGTGCTGGGCCGGTTACGGGCCCACGCCGAGGAGGAGGACCGCTGATGACGCCGGTATCGACTCGGCTGGTTCGGCTGCTCAACATGGTCCCGTACTTCCAGGCCAACCCACGGGTCACCCGCGCCCAGGCCGCGGCTGACCTGGGCGTTTCGGTCAAGCAGCTGGGGGAGGACCTCGATCAGCTGTGGCTGTGCGGCCTGCCCGGCTACAGTCCGGGCGACCTGATCGACTTCGCGTTCGAGGGCGACACCATCGAGGTGACGTTCTCGGCGGGCATGGACACGCCGTTGCAGCTCACCTCGCCGGAGGCCACCGGCCTGCTGGTGGCCCTGCGGGCGTTGGCCGACATCCCTGGGGTGGTCGATCCGCGCGCAGCGCGCAGCGCGATCGCCAAGATCGAAGAAGCGGCCGGGGCCGCGGGAGTCGGCGCTGACGTCGCTGCGGTCGACGAGCCGGCACCGGTGGAGAGTCAGGCCGCGGCGGCGGTGCGTGCCGCGGTCCGTGACAATCGGGCGCTGAGCATCGACTACTACGCCGCCTCGCACGACACGCTGTCCACCCGGATTGTCGACCCGATCCGGATCGTGCTGGTCGGCGACCACAGTTATCTGGAAGCCTGGTCGCGGGAGGCCGAAGGCGTGCGATTGTTCCGGTTCGACCGCATCGTCGACGCCACCGTCCTTGACGAGCCGTCGGCGGCTCCGAAACCCGCGGTCCAGGCGCTGCCGGACACGTCGTTGTTCGACGCCGACCCATCGCTGCCGTCCGCGACGTTGCGGCTGGCGCCGGCGGCGTCGTGGATGTTCGAGTACTACCCGATGCGTCTGCTGCGCGAGCTGCCAGACGGCTATTGCGAGGCGGCGATGACGTATGCCTCCGAAGAGTGGATGGCCCGCCAAGTGCTGGGGCTGGGCTCGGCGGTCCGTGTTCTGGCGCCGGAGTCGCTGGCCAACCGGGTGCGCGACGCCGCGGCGGCCGCGCTGGAGTCGTACCAGGCCGCGGCGCGGTAGCATCGTGGGGACGTCTGGAGGTAATTAAAGGTGAACGCTCTAACTCCGGGACACCTGGCGATCATTGCGGTCCTGTTGGTCGTTCTATTCGGTGCCAATAGGCTCCCCGGCGCGGCGCGCTCGCTGGGCAAGTCGTTGCGGATCTTCAAGTCTGAGGTCCGCGAACTGCAGAACGACAACAAGCCGGACACATCCGTCGCGCCGCCCGCGGCAGCCCAGCCGGTGCAGTCCGAGCGGGTTGACCCGCCGGCGGCTGACGGACGCTCGGCCTAGCCTGGCATCGCCGCCACGGCGCCCGAGCGCCTATTTATTGTGCGCACCACCGGTCTATTCAGGCGGTTAGATCCGCGACTTCGTCGCAGCCGCGCCAACCCCGACGGGACCATGTCGCTCGTCGCCCATCTCACCGAACTGCGCGCTCGGCTGCTGATCTCGCTGGCGACGATCGCACTGACCACAGCGGTGGGCTTCATCTGGTATTCGCACTCGCTGTTCGGAATGGAAAGCCTGGGCGAATGGCTTCGACACCCGTACTGCTCGCTGCCGCGATCGGCGCGGGCCGATATCAGCGCCGACGGCCAGTGCCGGTTGCTGGCCACCGCACCGTTCGACCAGTTCATGCTGCGGCTGAAGGTCGGGCTGACCACTGGAATCGTGCTGGCTTGCCCGATGTGGTTCTACCAACTCTGGGCGTTCATCACCCCGGGGCTGTACCGCAAAGAGCGCCGCTTCGCGGTGGCCTTCGTCATCCCGGCGGCGACGTTGTTCATCACCGGCGCGGTGCTGGCTTATCTGGTGCTGTCCAAGGCATTACATTTCCTGTTGACCGTCGGCAGCGACGTGCAGGTGACCGCGCTGTCCGGCGACCGGTATTTCGGCTTTCTGATCAACCTGTTGCTGGTCTTCGGTATCAGCTTTGAGTTCCCGCTGCTGATCGTGATGCTCAACTTTGTCGGCGTACTGAGCTACGCGCGACTGAAGTCCTGGCGGCGCGGCCTGATCTTCGTGATGTTCGTGTTTGCAGCGGTTTTCACGCCCGGTTCCGACCCGTTCTCGATGACGGCCCTGGGACTGGCGCTGACGCTGCTGCTCGAACTGGCCATCCAGATCGCCCGGGTGCACGACAAACGGAAAGCCAAACGCGAAGCGCTCAACGCGATCGCCGATGACGACGCCTCGGTGATCGACCCGCCGTCCGCGGTCGGTGCGCCGTCGGGCATCGCCGGACCCCATGACGACGTCACCTGACGGGCCGACGGCGATCGGCGAATTAGCCCGGTTCGCTGCGGAATTGGCGTTCGGACTCGACGGCTTTCAGCAGCAGGCCTGCGCGGCACTCGAAAGCGGCCACGGTGTCCTGGTGTGCGCGCCGACCGGAGCAGGTAAGACCGTCGTCGGCGAATTCGCGGTGCATCTGGCCCTGGCGGCCGGCGGCAAATGCTTCTACACCACGCCGTTGAAGGCGCTGAGCAACCAGAAGCACAGCGATTTCGTGGCCCGCTATGGCAAAGACCAGATCGGATTGCTCACCGGCGACCTGTCGGTCAACGCCAACGCGCCGATCGTGGTGATGACCACCGAAGTGCTGCGCAACATGCTTTACGCTGATTCGCCTGTGCTGCAAGGTCTTTCCTACGTGGTGATGGATGAAGTGCATTTCCTCGCCGACCGGATGCGTGGCGCGGTGTGGGAAGAGGTCATCCTGCACCTGCCCGACGAGGTGCGCCTGGTCAGCCTGTCGGCGACGGTGAGCAACGCCGAGGAGTTCGGCGGCTGGATCCAGACCGTGCGTGGCGACACGACGGTGGTCGTCGACGATCACCGGCCGGTCCCGCTGTGGCAGCACATGCTGGTGGGCAAACGCATCTTCGACCTGTTCGACTATGACGGCCAAGGTGCTCATGGCGCGGGCAACCGGCGGCAACCGATCGTCGACCCAAATCTGTTGCGCCACATCGCCCATCGCCGCGAGGCCGATCGGCTCTCGGACTGGCGTGCCCCCCGGCGACAGGGCGGGAGGGGAGGTCCGGGCCGGTCGGGCTTTTACCGGCCGCCGTCGCGGCCCGACGTGATTGCCATGCTCGACTCCGAGGGCCTGCTGCCGGCGATCACGTTCGTGTTTTCCCGGGCGGGGTGTGACGCCGCGGTCGCGCAGTGCCTGCGGTCGTCGTTGCGGCTGACCGCCGAGGAGGACCGAGCGCAGATCGCCGAGGTGATCGACCACCGCTGCGGTGATCTGCAGGACGCCGATTTGGCCGTGCTCGGCTACTACGAGTGGCGGGAAGGGCTGCTGCGCGGGATCGCCGCCCACCATGCCGGGCTGTTGCCGGTGTTCCGGCACACCGTCGAGGAGCTGTTCACCGCCGGGTTGATCAAAGCCGTCTTCGCCACCGAAACGCTGGCGCTGGGCATCAATATGCCAGCCCGCACAGTCGTGCTCGAACGGCTGGTGAAGTTCAACGGCGAGCAGCACCTCCCGCTCACGCCGGGGGAGTACACGCAGCTCACCGGGCGCGCCGGCAGGCGGGGCATCGATATCGAGGGCCACGCCGTGGTGCTCTGGCACCCCGGCGATCCCACTAGCGAACCGGCTGAGGTCGCGGGCCTGGCTTCCACCCGCACCTTTCCGCTGCGCAGCTCGTTCGCGCCGTCGTACAACATGACGATCAACCTGGTGAACCGGGTCGGCCCAGAGCAGGCTCATCGGCTGTTGGAGCAGTCGTTTGCCCAGTATCAGGCCGACCGGTCGGTGGTCAGCCTGGTCCGCGGCGTGGAGCGCGGACAGCGGATGCTCGACGAGGTCGCGGCCGAGTTCGGCGGAAGAGACGCGCCGATACTTGAATACGCCCGGCTGCGGGAACGGATCACCCAACATGAGCGGGCGCAGGCCCGCGCATCGCGACTGCAACGGCGGCAGGCGGCCAACGACGCGCTGGCGGCGCTGCGTCGTGGTGACATCATCACGATCACGCACGGCCGCCGTGGCGGCTTGGCTGTCGTGCTGGAGGCAGACCGGGACAGCGACGACCCGCGCCCGTTGGTGTTGACCGAACACCGCTGGGCCGGCCGGATTTCGTCGGCAGACTATTCCGGGGCCTCGGCTCCGGTGGGCTCGATGACATTGCCGAAGCGGGTCGAACACCGGCAACCGCGGGTTCGTCGCGATCTCGCGTCGGCGTTGCGTTCGGCCGCCGAAAGGTTGCCAAATTCGGGCGGCCGCCGCGGCGACCGCACTGAGCGCAGCGATCTTGACCCCGAGCTGGCGTCGCTGCGTGACCAGATGCGTCGTCACCCGGTCCACCGCGAACCCGACCGGGAAGCACAAGTTCGGTTGGCTGAGCGTTATTTACGCATCGAACGCGACAACACTGCACTGGAAAGAAAGGTGGCCGCCGCAACGAATTCGTTGGCCCGCACCTTCGACCGCATCGTCGGGTTGCTTGCCGAACGCGGGTTTATCCGGGCCACCGACAACGACCCCGCGGTGACCGACGATGGGCGGCTGCTGGCCCGGATTTACAGCGAGAGCGACCTTTTGGTGGCCGAATGCCTACGCACCGGCGCGTGGACCGGTCTGAGAGACGCCGAGTTGGCAGCCGTGCTCTCAGCTGTGTTGTACGAGTCGCGGGGCGGTGATGGGCCGGGGCCGCCGCGAAACGCGGAGATCCCGACGGCGCAGCTACGGCAGGCGCTGCACCGAACGCGGCGACTGTCAGCGGAGTTGCGCGCCGACGAGCAGCGGCACCGCATCACGCTCAGTCGTGAACCCGACGACGGCTTCGCCGCGGCGATCTACCGCTGGGCCAGCAGTGCTGACCTGGTCGCCGCGCTGGCTGCGGCTGATTCCGAGGGCACCGGTTCCCCGCTGTCGCCAGGGGATTTCGTGCGCTGGTGTCGGCAGGTGCTTGATCTGCTGGATCAGGTTCGCAACGCCGCCCCCCAACCGGAGCTGCGGGCAACGGCGAAGCGCGCGATCGACGCTGTTCGGCGCGGCGTCGTAGCAGTTGACGCCGGGTAGGCTGAGCCCGAGCTACCGTTGCATTCTGCGACCGGTACGAGGATTGCCACCAGGACCGAGAGGACAGAGACACGATGAGCGGACCGCATGGGCCCGATCCGACGCAGCCGTGGCAGCCGCCGCAGGGTGAAGG
>NZ_JBATXN010000154.1:0-2014 GCF_049673265.1 Mycobacterium sp.
CGCATCTGAGTCGATATTGACGACTGGGAACTTCTCGTCGATTTCCTCTGCCTGCACACCGACACAATACTTGCGCCGGGATGCTCCGGTGATCGGGATCGCCGTCAGGATTTCGTACGCTTCGCACGACCGTCGCTGGCGCGGACCGGGCTAAGTGAAGGCGAAGTAACGCAGCCACAGGTAACTGATGGAAATCGCAAACGAGACCGCGATCACCACGGCCCCTCGTTTGGTGAAGTCCCAAAACGGTACCGGGTTGCCTGCGCGCTCCGCGATTCCGACCACGACGATGTTCGCGCTGGCCCCGATGGCGGTGAGGTTGCCACCGAGGACGGTGCCCAGGATCAGGGCCCACCACAGCACGCCGGAGTTGGCGTGGCCATGAATGGAGTCGGCGAACTCGGCGACGATCGGTGTCATGGTGGCGGCATACGGAACGTTGTTGACAAAGCCGCTGAATAGGAACGACACCCCGAGGATCAGTATTGTCGTCAGCCATTCATTGCCGCCGGTCGCGTGGCTGGCCGCATGGGCCAAGTTGCTGATGACACCGGTCCGCACCAGGGCGCCGACCATGATGAACAGTCCCGCGAAGAACAGCAGCGTCTCCCACTCGACGCTGGACAGGTAGAACTCGCGGGTCAGGCCGGAGATGATGATAAGGATGCCGGCTCCGGTCATCGCCACCAGTGACGGCTCCATGTGGATCACGTGGTGCGCGACGAACCCGGTGAACACCGCGACCAAGACAATTCCGCATTGAATCAGTAGCTTGCGGTCGCGGATCGCTTCGCTCTGGTCGAGCGACATGACATCAGCGACCCGGTCGGGATCGACGGTGAAGAAACCCGGGAAAAGGCGGGGCAGCAGCAGCAGCAGTGCGGCGAGCACGATGACCACCGGCGGCCCCATGTTGGTCAAAAACGAGATGAAGCTCAGGTGCGCTCCGGTACCGATGATGATGCTGGTCGGGTCACCGACCAGGGTTGCCGCGCCACCGATATTGGCGGCGAACGCCTCGACGATCAGGAATGGCACGGGGCTGATCGCCAGCCGGTCACACACCAGCAGGGTGACCGGTGCGATCAACAACACGGTGGTCACGTTGTCCAGGAAGGCCGAACCGACCGCGGTGACCAGCACCAGCAGGATCATGATCCGCAGCGGTGAGCCCTTAGCGCGTTTGGCCGACACGATCGCGATGTATTCGAATACGCCGGTCTGGCGGACCACGCTGACGATGATCATCATCCCGAGCAGCAAAAAGATGACGTCCCAGTCGATCCCGGTGTCGCGGGAGTAGAAGACCTCATCGGAGTTAATCACCGGCAAGAAGAACACGGCCACCGCGCCGGCCAGTGCCACCATGGTCTTGTTGAAACGCTCGGTGGTGATCAACGCGTAGGCGATCACGAAGACCGTCGCCGCGTAGATGGAGTGCACGAGGTTCATCGGTTGTCCTGCCGTCGGGCACACGCCCGGCTGGACACGTGCGGCGAAAGGGCGCTCAAGATTTCAGCGCCGCGGCTAGCAGGTGTGACGCGGTGATCACACCATGCAACTTCCCGTTCTTGGTGACCGCGATCAGCGGACTTCGCGCCAGCGCCATCTCCGCGGCCACCTTCGTGATGGTGGCGCGCGCATCGACCGACGGAATCTCACGCAGATAGTCGGGCAACACGTCGCCGACCGTCTTTCCCGCCAAATTCCGCATGGCCTCCTCAGGAGTCGAATCGCCAAGGACGCCGGCCAGCGTCAGATCATCCTGCACATACCGCGGCAGAATGAATCGCAGCATCGCGAAGGCCGGCAAAACCGCGTACGGGTTCCCGGAAGTATCGGTGACCAGGAGGCCGGGCAGATGGTGCTCGGCGATCATGCGTGCAGCGTCGACAGCATCGGAGTCAATGGGCACGATTGGGAACTTCTCTTCGAGTTCCTCTGCCCGCACACGGACACAATACTGAACCCCGGTGCTTTGCGTGCGCTGGCGGGCAGGCTAACTGAAGGCGAA
>NZ_JBATXN010000155.1:0-15546 GCF_049673265.1 Mycobacterium sp.
TGCATCCAACGCCGCCCGCTCCCGGTCGAAAACCCTTGCGGTTCCTTCGAACACATCGGAGTCAAAGCCCGCGGTCTTGACTACCGCACCTTCGGGTGCCAGCGATCCGTGCAAGATGCTGATCCCGCCGGTGGGGTGAATTGGATTGTCGAGCGCGCGCAGCACCTTGCCGTCCGGATCCGGTGGGGCGATATGCGCGAGGTTTTCGGCAACAGTGCGGCCCGTCACCGTCAAGCAATCGCCGTGCAGCAGACCGGCATCCAGCAACGCCTTCATCACCACCGGGACACCTCCGATGTGATCGACGTCAGACATCACGTGCCGGCCGAACGGCTTGACGTCGGCCAGGTGCGGTACGCGTGATCCGATGCGGCTGAAGTCCTCCAGCGATAGTTTGACTCCTGCCTCGTAGGCGATGGCCAACAGGTGCAGCACCGCATTGGTCGAGCCGCCGAAGGCCATCACGACCGCGATCGCGTTCTCGAACGCCTCCCTGGTCATGATGTCGCGGGCGGTGATGCCGCGCCGCAGCAATTCGACGACAGCTTCACCGCTGTGCCGCGCGAACACATCGCGGCGACGATCGGTCGCCGGCGGTGCCGCGCTGCCGGGCAGCGACATGCCCAGTGCCTCAGCGGCACTGGCCATGGTATTGGCGGTGTACATGCCGCCGCAGGCGCCCTCGCCGGGACAGATGGCGCGCTCAATGGCGTCGACGTCTTCGCGCGGGATCAGGCCGCGGGCACATGCGCCGACCGCCTCGAACGCATCGATAATGGTCACTTCGCGCTCGGTGCCGTCGGACAGCTTGGCACGACCCGGCAGAATTGTGCCGGCGTAGAGGAACACCGCCGCCAGATCCAGTCTCGCCGCGGCCATCAGCATGCCGGGCAGCGATTTGTCGCACCCGGCCAAAAGCACCGATCCGTCCAGCCGCTCGGCCTGCATCACGGTTTCCACGCTGTCGGCGATTACCTCGCGCGACACCAACGAGAAGTGCATGCCCTCATGGCCCATGGAAATACCGTCGGACACGGAAATCGTGCCGAACTCGAGCGGATAGCCACCCGCGGAGAACACGCCCTCTTTAACGGCCTTGGCCAATCGGTCCAATGACAAGTTGCACGGCGTGATCTCGTTCCACGACGACGCCACGCCGATCTGCGGCTTGGCGAAGTCGTCGTCGTCCATGCCTACCGCCCGCAGCATGCCGCGCGCAGCGGCTTTCTCCAAGCCGTCGGTTACCTCACGACTGCGGGGCTTGATGTCGATGGCGGGCGACCGCTCGGTGTCAGGGGCCTTGATTTGGGGCATCGGTCAAGTATGCGCGAACTGTCAGGTCGGCCCAAAATCATTTATATACCCCGGCGGGGTATCGGATATGCTGGCAGAAAGCCAAATCACGGGGGCGGCGTCGAGAAGGCTCAACCCGAGATCGACAATGGTCTCCACATCGACGCCGTGATGACGGCCCGAAGAGACCTAGCCAAGATGCTGGAGAGCAAATGACACCCGCACGCGGATACTCGTCGCAGAAGGACAACTACGCCAAACGACTGCGGCGCATCGAGGGGCAGGTGCGCGGCATCGCCAAGATGATCGAAGACGATAAATACTGCATCGACGTCCTCACTCAGATCAGCGCCGCCAACAACGCGTTGCGGTCGGTGGCGCTCAACCTGCTCGACGAGCACCTCGGGCACTGCGTCAGCCGTGCGGTCGCCGAGGGCGGTACCGATGCCGACGAGAAGCTCGCCGAAGCCTCCGCGGCCATCGCGCGACTCGTCCGCTCCTGATCGTCTACGGGCGAATAGCGCTTTCAATGCTTGAGCGTGGTTGAGTAGGGCCGTGGGGCCAGCCCGTGCCAACGGAGCAGCGCGAACGCGCCGCTGGTGGAATGACCCCCCGCCCCCAGCTGCCATCGAAGAAGGCCGTGCCGCTTCGGGCGGGCCGTGGACACCGCGTATTGCGGTGCAGCTGGCTGTGCTGGCCGCGGCGGCCTTCATCTACGTCACCGCCGAAATCCTGCCGGTGGGTGCATTGCCGGCGATCGCTCGGGGCCTGCACGTCAGCGTTCCCGTGGTCGGCACACTGCTGGCCTGGTATGCGCTGGTCGCGGCCCTAACCACGATTCCGCTGGTGCGTTGGACCGCGCACTGGCCGCGACGGCGGGCGCTTCTGGTGTCGTTGGCATGCCTGACGGCTTCTCAGTTCATTTCGGCGATGGCGCCCAACTTCGTCGTGCTGGCGGGCGGCCGGGTGCTTTCGGCGATCACCCACGGGCTGATGCTCTCGGTCCTCGCGCCGATCGCCACCCGGCTGGTTCCGGCCAGCCACTCCGGCCGCGCGACAACGATGATCTACGTCGGCATCAGCCTGGCCGTGGTGGTGGGCAGCCCGGTCACGGCGGCGATGAGCTTGCTGTGGGGCTGGCGGGTTGCCGTCGCAGCGGTGGCCGTGGTGGCCGCCTTGGTCACCGCGGCGGCCTGGGCGGTGCTGCCGGTGCTGGCGCTGACCCCGGAACAGCTGGCCCGCGTGGGCCGGGGCGCCGGGCACCACCGCAACCGGCGGCTGGTCATCGTGAGCTTGCTCACAATGATCGCGGTCACCGGCCACTACATCTCCTACACCTACATCGCGGTGATCATTCGAGACGTCGTCGGGGTACGCGGGCCCGATCTGGCCTGGTTGCTGGCCGCCTACGGGGTCGCGGGCCTGTTGGTGATGCCGGTGATCGCCCGGCCATCGGACCATCGGCCCAGGGCGGCGGTCATCAGCTGCATGGCGGGGTTGTGGCTGACATTTCTGGTGCTGATCGCGCTGACATTCCACGATGTGCCCACGGCGGCAAGCATCGCGATCGGGATCGCTGCGATCGCACTATGGGGCGCCACCGCCAATGCGGTGTCGCCGATGCTGCAAGCTGCGGCGATGCGCGCGGGGGCAGACGACCCGGACGGGGCGTCAGGGCTATATATGGCGGCGTTCCAGATCGGCATCATGGCCGGGTCCTTCGCCGGTGGGCTGCTTTACGAGCAGAGCGCGCTGGCGATGCTGGCCGCATCGGCGGGGCTGATCGGCGCCGGAGCTGCGGGGATGGCCGCCGAGCGGCAGCTGTTCGACGTCCCCACCACCACCCTCCGGTAAGATCGCTTCTCAACCACCCACATCACAGCAGGTCAGCGGCCGGGAAATGGTCTGCGTCCTGGGTGAATCGAGATTGCCGACCCAGAAGCCGGCGTAACCGCTATGCATACTGGGTTGAGACGTGACTGGAGGGATACGTATGTCGCGATGGATCGTCGCTGCGCTGAGCGCTGCGGGAATGACGGTCGCACTGACCTTGGCGAGTGGTTCAGCGTTGGCCGACCCAGAGCCGGCACCGCCACCGCCGGCGCCGGGCGTAGACGCCCCACCGCTACCGGCACCGCCGCCTCCGGCTGACCCGCTCGCGGTCCCGCCGCCGGCACCGCCGGGACTTCCATTCGGACCCCCGCCACCCCCGGGTGACCCGTTGGCACCGCCGCCAGCAGCTCCGGCCTCGGCGCCGGCCGGCCCGGTTACCGGGCAGAACCCCTCGCCGTTCATGGGTGAGCCGCCGTTTGTGCCGCCGTCGTTCCAACCGGCCCCCGGATCGACGGTGGGGGTTGCTCAGCCGGTCGTCATCAACTTCCAGCGGCCGATCGCGGACGCGGGACTGGCCGAACAAGCGATCCACATTTCGTCGACCCCGCCGGTGTCCGGAAAGTTCTACTGGGTGACCCCCACCCAGCTGCGGTGGCGTCCACTGAGTTTCTGGCCCGCGCACACTGCGGTGCACGTCGACGCCGCGGGCACGATGTCGGACTTCATGACCGGCGACCAGCTGATCGCAACGGCCGACGACGCCACCCATCAACTGACCGTCACCCGCAATGGGACGGTCGAGAAGACGATCCCGATGTCGATGGGTATGGCGGCCGGCGGTCACCAGACGCCGAACGGCACCTACTACGTGCTCGACAAGAAGGCCACGGTCGTGATGGATTCGTCCACCTACGGCGTGCCGGTCAACTCGAGCTGGGGCTACAAAGTCAACGTCGAGGATGCCGTCCGGTTCGACAACAGTGGCGACTACGTGCACAGCGCGCCGTGGTCGGTGGACGATCAGGGCAAGCGTGACGTGAGCCACGGCTGCATCAACATCAGCCCGTCCAATGCCAAGTGGTTCTTCAGTAACTTCGGAGCCGGCGATCCGATCGTCGTGAAGAATTCCAGCGGAGGCACTTACTCGAAGAACGACGGCTCCAACGACTGGCAGCTCTGACGTCTGCTCGCGCTGGGACGTTACCTAGTTCCAGATCCTGACTCGCCGTTGCGGGTCCAGGTATAGCTCGTCGCTCTCGGCGACATCGAAGGCGTCGTAATAGGCGTCGATGTTACGGATGACCCCGTTGCAGCGGAACTCCGGTGGCGAGTGCGGGTCGATGGCCAGCCGCCGAATCGCCTCAGCATCACGGGATTTGGTGCGCCACACCTGTGCCCAACCGAAGAACACCCGCTGCACGCCGGTGAGACCGTCGATGACGGGCGGGGTTTTGCCGTTCAGTGACAGCTCATACGCCAGCAAGGCGATGGAAAGACCGCCCAGATCGCCAATGTTCTCACCGACGGTGAATGCGCCGTTTACGTGATGGCCGTTGTCGAGCCCGCGCGGCGTGTAGATGTCGTACTGCTCGATCAATGCTTTGGTGCGCGCGCCGAACTCGGTGCGGTCATCGTCGGTCCACCAGTCGACCAGGTTGCCGTCGCCGTCGTATTTGGCGCCCTGGTCATCGAAGCCGTGCCCGATTTCGTGGCCGATTACGGCACCGATACCGCCGTAGTTCGCGGCGTCGTCAGCCTCGGGATCAAAGAATGGCGGCTGCAAAATCCCTGCAGGAAAGACGATTTCGTTCATTCCCGGGTTGTAATAGGCGTTGACGGTCTGTGGGGTCATGAACCACTCGTCGCGGTCGACGGGACCTCCCAGCTTGGCCAGCTCCCGGTCGGAGTTGACCTCGGAGCCGCGAAGGTAGTTGCCGTAGAGATCGCCGCGGTCGATCACCAGCTTCGAGTAGTCCCGCCACTTCTTTGGATAGGCGACTTTGGTGGTGAACTTGTCCAACTTGGCCAGCGCGCGTTGCCGGGTCTGCGGGGTCATCCAGTCCAGGTTGGTGATGCTGACCCGGTATGCCTCGCGCAAGTTGGCGACCAGCGCGTCGATTCGCGCCTTGGCATCCGGCGGGAAATGCCTTTGTACGTAGAGCTTTCCGACTGCATCGCCCAGCATTCCTTCGACCAGACCGACGCCGCGCTTCCAGCGCTCGCGGATCTGTTCGGCTCCGGTGAGTTTGCGGCCGTAAAACGCGAAGTCCTCGGCGACCAGCGCATCGGTCAGCAATCCGGCCCGGGCGTGGATGACTCGCCACCGTGCCCAGCGCTTCCAGTCGTCGAGATCTTCGGCACGCCACAGTCCGGCAAAAGCGGTCAGGTAATCTGGTTGGCGCACAACAAGTTCGGCCACCGCATCTGGTGTGCTGCCCAGTGCGTTCACCCAGCCGGACCAATCGAAACCCGGTGATTCGGCCTGCAGATCAGCGAAGGTGCGCAGGTTGTAGGTAAGGTCGGCGTCGCGGCGCTTGACCACATCCCAATGCGCGGCAGCCAATTTGGTCTCCAACGCCACGATCTTGGCGGCAGTCTGGCGATGGTCGTCGGGCGCGCCGCCGTAGACGAGTGCGAACATTCGCGCGATGTGCTCGGGGTAGGCGGTCAGCAGCTCGGAGTGCTGCTCGTCGCGATAGTAGGACTCGTCGGGCAGTCCCAGCCCCGACTGGCTGACGTGCACCAGGTAGCGGCTGGAGTTCTTGGAGTCGGTGTCGACATACAGCCCGACCCCACCGCCAACCCCGGTTCGTTGCAGGGCGCCGACGACGGCCGCGAGCGCGTCGGGATTTGCGGCGTCGTCAATCGCGGCCAACTCGTCGAGTAGCGGCTGCAGACCCCGGCGCTCCACGACGCCTTCGTCGAGGAAGCTGGCGTACAGGTCGCCGATCCGTTGTTCGTCGGTTCCGGATGCATCTGAAGACTCGGTGTTCTGGCTGACTTCGGTGATCAAGTCACGCACCTGAACCTCGGCCCGGTCGAACAGCGCGCGGAAGGCACCGTCGGTGGCGCGGTCGGCCGGGATCTCATAGTCGGCCAGCCAGCGGCCATTGACATGGCCGAACAGGTCGTCTTGGGGACGGGCACAAACGTCGACATTGCTCAGGTCGATGCCCGAGCGGATAGCTTCTACGGTCACCCCGCCATCCTTCCATCCGTCGCCCGGCTCGCTCCGATTGCCGAGCTCGCCCCCTCGCCGCTGCGCGGCTGGGGGTACTCCCACATCATCGCCACTGCGGGCTCTGCATCGTCGCCCGGCTAGGCTCACGGCCATGCCCGAGCAGACCGAGCCATCAGATGAAACGGCGCCGGACGAATCGCAGGACGAATTCGAGGGCCCTTTCATCTCCGGCTACGGCGTTGCATCGGCGGCGCTGGGAGCGCTTTCGGTGGCCGCGATCGCGCTGGGTGCGACGATTTGGCTGGCCCATCGCAGTGATGTGGACGAACGCGGCTATCAGAGCCGAGCCATGCAGGCTGCCGTCGAGTGGACGGGCGTGCTGATCAACATGAACACCGGGAACGTCGCGGCCAGCCTGCAACGGCTGCACGACGGGACCGTCGGTGAACTCAACGCCGATTTCGACTCCGCCATGCAGCCCTATCAGCAAGTGGTGCAGCGGCTGCAGTCCACCAGCCGCGGTCAGGTCGAGGCGGTGGCGTTCGAAACGGTGCACCACGACCTGGACACTGGGCCGGGCGCACCTCGACCTGCCCCGGCCGAGCAATTGCCGGCTTCGGTCGCCAGTCGCACCGACACGGTCCTGGTGGTCGCCACGTCGGTCAGCGAGAACACCGGCGGCAAGCCGCAGACGGTGCACTGGAACCTGCGGTTGGGGGTGTCCGACGTGGACGGCAAGCCGATGATCTCGCGGCTCGAGTCGATCCGATGAGGAACGCCTGGCGGGTACTGGTATTCGATATCGCGGCACCGGTGGCCGCGATCGCGGCGCTGCTGGCGGTCGGGGTCGTTCTGGCCTGGCCACGGTGGTGGGTGTCGGTATGTTCGATTCTGGTGCTGCTGATCGTCCAGGGCGTGGCGGTGAATGTCTGGCTGCTGCGCCGGGATTCGGTCACGGTCGGCACCGACGACGACGCACCAGTTCTCCGGTTGGCGGTAGTCACGCTGTGCGCGGTGGCGGTGGTGTCGGCGGTGCTGACGGGCTACACGCACTGGACGTTGCCGGATCGCCGCTTGAAGGCCGACGCGGCAGAGGTGGTGCGGGTAGCGACCGGGATGGCGGAGGCGACGGCCACCTTCTCGCCGCAGCAACCGACGGCCTCGATCGACCGCGCCGCAACCATGATGGTGCCCGAGCAGGCGACCGCGTTCAAAGACAATTTCGCAAAGGCCACAGCGGATTTGGCACACCGAAACGTCACCGCTTCGGCATCGACGCTGGAGGCGGGCGTCGAAGCGATCGGCCCGTCTGCGGCCGCCGTGGCGGTGGTCCTGCGCGCTACGCAGAACGAACCGGGTCAGCCGCCCAACAACACAGTGCTGGCGCTGCGCATCGCGCTGAGTAAACGGAGCGACCATTGGCTTGTGCTCGACGTGTCGCCGATCAACGCTCGCTAGGCTGCTCAGCGCAGCCTGGCGTGGTCAACCATCAGGCAACGGTCCATCACCACTTGCATTCCGGCTGCCTCAGCGTCGCGGCCCACTTGCTCGTGCCACAAACCCTCTTGCAGCCAAAGGGTTTTCGGATGTTCGGGAAGGGCTAACACGTCGGCCAGTACCGATGGCAACTCGTCGAAGCGCCGGAACACGTCGACCATGTCGGGTATCAGTGGCAAATCGGCCAACCGCGAATACGCTGGGGCACCGTCGATTTCGGTGATAGTCGGATTGACCGGGAAGACCTGATATTGGCCGGTCGACACCAGATACGTATAAATCTCGTGGCTTGGCCGTGTCGGCTTGTCCGATGCGCCGACCACGGCGATCGTGCGGGTTTCGGTCAGGATGCGGCGCAGCGTCGCCTCATCGGGCTGGCCGAGCATCAGTTGCTGCGGGGTGGTCGCTGGGGCGGCTGCTGAGCCGGTTGTTGAGGTCTGGCTTTCGCGAACCGGTCAGAGAGCCGGCGCATCCGGATCATCAACGACGCCGACGGGCTGGTTGTGGCAGCGAGGTAGCCGCTCAGCTCGTCGACGGGTATCCCAATCCGAGACGCGAATTCGGGCGTCTTCAGCCCCGACCGCTCGATCAGCAGCCGCACGTGGCGGGCGACTTCGGTGCGCTCGTTGGCCTCTAGGTGGGCGCGGGCGCGGTCCAGCACCTCCGCCAATGCTTTGGAGATGCCGTAAGGCCTCGAGCTCTCGAGAACTTCTTCGACTTGGCGAGCGGTGCGCCCGAACGGGTCGCGCTTGATTGCCACTGCGATCTGCTTCCAGGTGGCGATATCGCCACCTTCCAGCGCCGAGCGGATCGCCGAGGTGGGCCAGAACTCCACGGGCCGCTCAACGTTACGGCGGACGGGCGGTCGATGCGGCGACGGTCCGTGGCGTCGGTCGGCTGCCAACGTCACCTCGCCTCCTCCAACATCGCCACCGCCACCGACAGGCAGCGCTGCCTGACCTCCTCCCAGTCTGCCTTCGCATCCGGGCCGGGCCATTGCTCGTCGTCGAGATCCGTTGGGTGTGGATCCGCGAGCCGCCGGACCAACTGGGTAGCGATCCATTGCCGCCTAGGTGATTGACAACAGTAATACCTATCCATACCGGCCAGCACCAATGCGGCAGTCTCGGCTTCCATCGTGTCTACCAGCTCAGCAAATTCCGCGTAATCACGGCTGCTGTTGCGCGACATGATGAGGTAGCCCTTGAGCCGCAGCGTCTCCGCGCCGGTCGGGATTTGCAGCCGGTCCCCGGTCGGCAACTGCACGTGGGTGGTTTCCACCGGGCTGCGTCGCTCGAACGTCGGATGGTCGGTCTCCGCATGGGTTTCCAGCGCGTCTAGCGCAACCGAGAGCCGGCCGCGCCACAGCGTGACCGGATGTACCGGGCGCACCGCACGGGGTACGGCGCGGCCGACGCCGTTGCGGTGCGACAAGCCGCCGACGAACTTCTTGGCCATCGAATGACCGTTGGTCCCGGCCGGAGTCCCCGTCGCGGCCAACTGCGCGGTGGCGGCATCGTCGGCGCCTTTGACGTGTCCTCGCAGTCCGCCGTTGCGTCCACATCCGATGAAGGCCAACGGGTCGGCCACCGTAATCGCGTCTGGGACCAGGTGCTTGAGTCGGGCCGCAGACTTCAGCACGATCCGCAGGTCTGCACCGGGCACCACCGGTGCCGAGATGTCGTCTGGAATCATCACGATGTCACCCAGATCGACTGTGGGCAGCGGCTTTTCGAAGTCGACCGACGGCAGGATCCGGTGCAGCCAGCCTGGCAGCCACCAGTTCCACTGGGCAAACATCGCCATCAAGGCGGGCACCATCACCAGTCGCACCACAGTGGCGTCCACCGCGATCGCGACGGCACACGCCACCCCGATCTCGGCGACCAGCGGCATGCCGGCGAATGCGAAACCGATGAACACCGCGATCATGATCAACGCGGCGCTGGTGATCGTGCGCGCGCTGGTGCTCACGCCGTAGGCCACCGCGTCGCGGGTATGACCGGTTTGCAGGAACCGTTCCCGGATTCGGGTCAGCAAGAAGATCTCGTAGTCCATCGACAAGCCGAACGTCATGGCCAGCACCAGCGGTGGAACGGTGCTGTCGATCGAGCTGATCGGCGCGAACCCCAGCTTCTCCAGCCAGCCCCACTGGAAGACCATCACCAAACTGCCGTAGGCCGCGGCCACCGACAGCACCGTCATCAGCACGCCCTTGAACGCCAGGAACACCGACTGAATCGAGACCAGCAGCATCACGAAGGCGATCAACGCGACGAAAACCAAAACCAGCAGCTCGGTCGCGGCCACCCGGTCGTCGAAGTCTTTGATCAGCGCGGTCGGCCCGCCGACGTCGACCTGCGCGGTGCCGGTCCCCGCGGCCGCCGGGAGGTGGGCTCGCATCCAGGCGATGCTGTTGCGCGCGCCGAGATCCTCGGGATCCACCGACAGCACACCGGACAAAAGGGCACTGGTGTTGTTGTCGGCGAACACCGGCGAGGTCACTGAAACGATTGCGGGCGCCTGCGCCATCTCGTGACGGATCGCCGCAAGGGTCTGTGCGTGGGAGGGCGCCGACGCCTCGCCGTCGGGGAAGGTCACCAGCACCTGCACTGGGCCCAGCGCGCCAGGACCCAGCGCCTCGGCGGCTGCCGATACGCCGGCGCGAACCTCGTGTGACGAGTTGAATTGCCGCAGCAGGCTATTGCCCAGCACCATCGACAGGGCGGGCACCGCCATGGTGATGAGAACAGCCGACGCCGCGATCGCCGACGCCCACGGTCGGCGCATCACCCAGCTGATCCAGCGGCTCCAGAACCGCGACTGGGTCGTTTCGGGCCGCCGCGACCAATGCAGCGCTGCCGATCGCTTGGCGGCTGCGCGGCCGAACGTCGCCAGCACCGCCGGTGTCAAGGTTGTCGAGCTCAGCATCGCGACCGCCACCGCGAGGATCGCTCCGGTGGCCATTGACGCCAGCGCCGGGGTGTCGATCAAGTAGATGCCGGTGAGCGAGGCGACGACGGTCATCCCGGACAGCACCACGGCGAGGCCGGACGTCGCCATCGCCGCATCGGCCGCTTCTTGTGGCTGACGTCCGGCGCGCAGTTCCTCCCGGAAGCGCATCAAAATGAACAGCGAATAGTCGACCGCCAGCGCAATGCCGAACATCGACACCGTCGAGGTGACGAACACCGACATCGTGGTGTAGGCCGACAGCAGATAAACCAGTCCCATGGTGATGGCGACCGTGCAGATGCCCAATGTCAACGGGATCGCGGCGGCGGCAAGCGAACCGAACACCGCCAGCAACACAATCAGGATGATGGGAAGGTTCCAGCGTTCCGCCGCGGCGATGTCGTGTTTGGTGTTGGCCGCCGCGGCTGTGCTCAGCGCCCCCTGGCCGATCACATATAGCCGAACGTGGCCGTTTTCCGTCTGTCCCGGCCGGTCGCCTTGGACGCCGATCTTTGTTCGCAACTTCTTGGCGGCGTCGCTGGCGCTGCTGTTGTTCGAGGAGTCGAGGCGCAACGACACCACATACGGGCGGTCGGGTTGCGGGGCCGGCTGGGCCGGATTTTTCACCACCGCGACGTCGGAGACTTGGCCGGCGACTTGCTGCAAAAACTCGGCAGCGGCGTTCATGTCTTGATAGCTGGCATCAGCGCGTGGCGCCGCCACGAGCGCCAACGGTGACGTGCCCTGGTCGGGGTAATGCGCCTCGAGCTGGTCATGCACACGCAGCGATTGGGATCCGGCCACCTCGAAGCCGCCGCCGGTGAGGTGACCCCCTTGGGTCGCGGTCAGGTAAATCGCGGGGATAAGCGCGAGCAACCAACCTGTGAAGACCAGCCAGCGGAATCTGCGCAGGTTGCTGCTTAGGCGCATCATGAAGTGCTGGATTTCGGTCTCCCACGCATCAGGTCTTTGCGGCCGAGCCTACCTCAGCAGGCTGTGTGGCGAGGCCGCTTAAGGCTCGCTGAGCTGCAACAACTCGGCGACGATGCCAGTGTCTGCGCCTCCGTCGAGTCGAGGCCGAGCGGGTGTGAGCAGTTTCGTGTCGGCTGAATTGGGCGTGCCGCCAGAGTCGATGGCAGGATGACCTCTGGGCGTTCGCCCGCAAGCCACTAAGGAGTTCTGTATGACGTCCCTGACTGCGAATGCTGCGACGTTGCGCCGACGGCTGCTTGGCGTGCTGACCGCCACCGCCGTGGGTGGCGCCACCGCGGTGGTCCTGCTGTCGGCGCCGTCGGCGGTTGGTGCGTCTGACCCGTGTGCTGCCAGCGAGATGGCGAGGACGATCGGCAACGTGGCCAGGTCGGCCGGCGATTACCTGGACGGGCATCCGGAGACCAACCAGGCGATGACCACCGTCTTGCAAGAGCCGGCGGGACCGCAGTCGGTCAACTCGCTGAAGGGCTACTTCGACGCCAACCCGAAGGCCGCCAGCGACATGCAGACGATCGCGCTGCCGCTTGCGGGCTTGTCAAGCAGGTGCAAGTTGCCGATCAGCCTTCCCCAGGTGCTCGGCATCATGCAGGGCGCGCAGGGCGCGCTGCCGGGCGGATTGCCTGCTGGTCTACCCAATGCGGCGGCGCAGGCCGTGTCCGGAGCCCAGGGCGCGGTACCTGGGGGCGGGGTTCCCGCGGCCGCACCCGGCCCCGCGATGATGCCGGGGCTGAGCGCCGTTAAGTAGCGCCCCGGCGAGCACGTAGCTGAGGCGTCGTGGGAGTTTTCGCGTCCGGATGCAGCGGCGGGCGCGGAGCTTGTTGCGCGGCGTCGGCCGCCTCGCCGGGCAGCCTCGCGGTACCTTCATCGGCTACCGCCTCGGCGTGCTGGGCGTCGGGATCGACCTGGTTCTCGGTGCGGAACATGAAGAAGAAGACCACCCAGCCGACGGCGGCGAGCAGTAACCAGCTGATCAGCCGGTAGATCAACATGGCCGAAATCGCGCCGGACAACGGCAACCCGCTGGACACCAAACCTGGCACCAGCACTGCTTCCACGACCAACAGGCCGCCAGGCATCAGCGGTATCGTGCCGACCGCGCGGGCGGCAGCGCAGGCGACCGTCAAGCCGCCGAGCGACGCGTGATACCCGGCCGCGTAGGCAGCGAAGCCGAGGCAGGCGACATCGGCGAACCGGTTGATGAGCGACCAGCTGAAGGCCAGCGCCAAGTCGCGACGGCTCAGGCTGACCGACTCCAGCTGCGAGAGCATCTCACGCCACTTCGCCAGGCCGGTGTCGATCGGCCGGCCGCGAACGGAGTTGAACCGCGCCAGCACCCGTGACCCGATCCCGTCGATCAGATCCGGGCGCGACGCTACCGCCTGCGCAAGCAGCAACAGCGCTATGAAGCCGCCGAGGGTGAACAGCAGCGAAAGCGGGTTGTTCTTCGCGCCGAGGAAGAACGCGCCACCCAGACCAAGCAGTGCCAGCCCGACCGCTTGCAGCACACCAGACATCACCAGCTGCCACGACGCCACCAACGTCGAGGCACCCCAAATCCGTTGCTGCCGAAGCAGAAACGTGGCCGCCAGCACCGGACCGCCGGGTAGCGTGGTACTCAACGAGTTGGCCGCGTAATAGGCGGCTTCGGACCGCAATTCCTTGACGTGCACCCCGGCCGAGGCCAACAGGGTCCGCTGTACTTGGGCGAAGCTGTGCATGATGAGGACGGCGGCCAGGGCCGAGGCCAGCAGCCACCACCACTTCGCGGAGTAGAGGCTGTTGGCGGCCTTGGCGAGTTGGTCCCACACCAGTGCCACCTCGACCGCCAGCACGATCGCGACGACGGCCAGAACGGCCCAACGCACCCACCAGTATCTGCCGCGGGCACGTTCTTCGTGCTGACCGCTGCCGTTGTTGGCCGGTGCGTCGCGCGACACGTGTTTTAGGGTAGCTCTGCAGGTCGCGCCGGGATCGGTGCAATGGGCAGGTGTCCGCACTGTATTTGCGAGCCGTGACCCACGCGCCGACGCTAGGCTGGCGCCATGCCGTCGAAGGCCGACGCGGATTACGAGGATTCCGTCGAACCTATCGTTCGGAAGGCCGCTGCCTGGTCGTGGCGGCTGTTGGTCATCCTGGCGGCGCTGGTCGCGTTGCTCTGGGTTATCAAACGGCTGGAAATCATCGTTGTTCCGCTGCTTGTGGCGTTGCTGTTGAGCGCATTGCTGGTCCAGGTGGTGGATTGGCTCGACCGGCGGGGCGCGCCCCGCGGTGGCGCGGTCGCCCTGGTGTTATTCGCCGCGTTCGCGATTCTGGGCGGCATCCTGGCGTTCGTCATCAGCCAGTTCGTCATCGGTTTGCCGGATTTGGTCAAGCAAGTCACCCGCAGTATCGATTCCACCCGCACCTGGCTGATCGAGGGGCCGCTGCATCTGAGCCGCCAACAGATTGAGAACGCCGGCAACGCGGCGATCGAGGCGCTGCAGAATAATCAGGCGAAGTTGACCAGCGGCGCACTGTCGACTGCGGCCACTGTCACCGAGATCCTCACCGCCGCACTGCTGACGCTGTTTACGTTGATCTTCTTTCTCTACGGCGGCCGCAATATCTGGGCTTACGTCACCAAGATCTTCCCGGCCGACGTCCGGGATCGGGTGCGTGCCGCGGGCCGCGCGGGCTATGGGTCACTCGTTGGCTATATACGGGCTACCTTTCTGGTGGCGTTGGTCGACGCGGCGGGAGTCGGCACCGGTTTGGCGATCATGAGCATCCCGTTGGCTCTGCCGCTGGCCTCGTTGGTGTTCCTCGGAGCGTTCATTCCGCTGGTCGGTGCGGTACTGAGTGGTTTCCTCGCGGTGGTGGTCGCCCTGCTCGCGAAAGGTTGGGTCTATGCGCTCATCACCCTGGGAGTGCTCATCGGCGTAAACCAGCTCGAGGCGCACATCCTGCAGCCGTTGGTGATGGGCCGGGCGGTGTCGATCCATCCGCTGGCGGTGGTGGTGGCGATCTCGACAGGCGGTGTACTCGCCGGGATCGTCGGCGCGCTGCTGGCCGTCCCGACGGTCGCCTTCTTCAACAACGCGTTCCAAGTGCTACTGGCCGAGGATCCGTCCGCCGCGGCGAAGCCCCCCGACGACGAGGACGCTTCGATCATCCAAGCCGAACCGGATGAACCCGAGCCGGAAAGCGAAACCGAGGATTAAATCCGGCCTTCGCGGCGGAGCAAATCTTGAGCGCTGAGCCCCCCACCGCGACGACGGGTGCGATCGCCGTTGTCGGCGTCTTTACCGGGGGCGTTCAGTTTCTGGGTGGCCACGTCAGGGTCCTTCTCTTCCCGCGGGGGAGTGGGGATGGCCGTGGTCGCATCGTCCTCGTCGGTGGGTCGCTGACCCGACGGGCTCGGACTCGCAGCCCGCATCGCCCGGGTTTCATCAGCCGACGGTTCCGACGGTGGCGTGGAGCTGCCGGTGCCGTGCGGATCGCGCAATTCGCTGAGCCACGACTCGATTTCGCGATCTTCGCCGCGGGGCGGTGGGGCGCCGGGAGCGGGTGGGCGTTCGCGTCCCGGGACACCAGTCGGCGAAGCCTTCTGCTGGGCGGAGAAGCGTGTCGTCGGCGGCTCTGCGGGCTCGGGATGCCCAGGAGCGCGCATCCTCGTTGTACCCGCGGCCGACGGCGTGTCCTGGGCCGGCGCCCGGTAGTCGGGCCTGGCCGGCCTGCCTGGCCGCGGCGGCACCTCCGCGCCGGGGTGGGTGGGGTCATGCGGCGGACGCGGTTTCGCAGCGTCGGCCGTGCCC
>NZ_JBATXN010000156.1:0-3048 GCF_049673265.1 Mycobacterium sp.
GTTCCAACCAGGACGTGTCGCGGCGTGATCGGGTGCCCCGTTCCCGCATCGCTGCGGTGGCTGCACCATCCATTGGCCGGTGGCGCTCAGGACCAGGTCGCCGACCTCGGCCAGCATGTGTTGAGCGTACCGATCTTCCGGTCAGTCGGGTGGGCGCTGCGACGCCTCCCGGCTTCGCCGCGCTTGCGATCGCCGCGGCGGCCAGCGCCTCGGCGATGGGCAGGTCGCCGTTGTTGAATTCGATGGTTCGGCCAATCGTCGCGTTATCGCTCAACACGGCGGCCGCTACGAGTGCCACGTCTTCTCGGGAGACCTCATTGCCCGCGCCTACGGCGATCCGGCCGGTCGCCGGCTCGAGGGTCAGCCGGCCGGGCCCCAGCACTGTCCAATCGAGGCCACTTGCCCGAAGGTGGGCATCGGCGGCCGCTTTCGCTTCCGCATAGGCGAAGAACGGATTGTCCTTCGCAACACCGTGGTCCGGTCCCGCGCCGAAGTACGACACCATGACGAAGCGTCGCACGCCGGCCTGGCGGGCAGCATCGATCACCCGGATTGCGGCGTCGCGATCGACGGCGTAAGTGCGGGCCGGGTTGCCGCCACCGGCCCCGGCGGAGAACACCACTGCGTCGTGTCCGGCGAGCAGCTCGGCCAGCGCGTCGGTGTCCAGCGTCTCGATATCCGCGATGACCGGACCGGCACCCGTCGCCGCGACCTCCTCGGTGTGCTCAGGATTGCGGAAGACCGACGCCACCTCGTCGCCCCGCTCGGTCAAGATGCGGGCCAGGTGCAACGCGACCTTGCCGTGGCCGCCGATGACGACAATGCGCGACATGACCCTCGACGCTACCCGCCGGTAAGCACCCCCGCGGCGAGCCGTCCAACGGGTTGGTCAACAATCAAAGAACAACCGTCATGTCACTAGTGGTTTTTAAAAGGGAGAAGCCATGGCTGAAGCCGTAATCGTCGAGGCGGTGCGTTCACCGATCGGCAAGCGCAACGGTGGGCTGTCCGGCGTGCATGCCGCCGACCTGTCCGCCCAAGTCCTCAACGCTCTCGTGCAGAAGGCCGGCATCGACCCCGCGCTCGTCGACGACGTGATTTGGGGTTGCGTCTCGCAGGCCGGTGAGCAGGCCATCGACATCGCCCGCACCGCGGCGCTGACCGCCGGCTGGCCGGAGACCGTCCCGGGTGTCACCGTCGACCGGCAGTGTGGGTCGAGCCAGCAGTCGATTCACTTCGCCGCGGCGGGCGTGGTCGCCGGCCACTACGACGTGGTGGTCGCTGGCGGGGTGGAGTCGATGTCGCGGACACCGATGGGGTCCTCACTGGCCAACGGTGGTCGGCCCTACTCGCAGGCCTTTCTGGACCGCTACCACGGCGCGATCCCCAACCAGGGCATCGGCGCGGAGATGATCGCCGAGCAGTGGGGATTCGACCGGACCACCGTCGACGAGTTCTCCCTCGGCTCACACGAAAAGGCTGCGGCCGCACAGGATTCCGGAGCCTTCGATGACCAGATCGTGGGCATCAAAGACCAGGACGGGAATGTGGTGCTCAAGGACGAGGGCATCCGGCGAGGCACGCCGATGGAGAAGATGGCTCAGCTCAAGCCCGCCTTCAAAGAAGATGGCGTGATTCACGCCGGAAACTCCAGTCAGATCTCCGACGGGTCGGCCGCGCTGCTGTTCATGTCGGCGGAGAAGGCAAAGTCGTTGAAACTCAATCCGATCGCGAAGGTGCACACCGCCACCCTGGCCGGCGCCGACCCGGTCATCATGCTGACGGCGCCGATCCCGGCCACCCAGAAAGCCCTGCAGCGCTCCGGCCTGAAGCTGGAGGACATCGGGGTTTACGAGGTCAACGAGGCGTTCGCGCCGGTGCCGCTGGCGTGGCTGAAGGACATCGGAGCTGACGAGAAGAAGCTGAACCCCAACGGCGGCGCGATCGCGCTCGGCCACCCGCTTGGCGGATCCGGCGCCCGAATCATGACCACGATGCTCTACCACATGCGGGACAAGGGAATTCGTTACGGTCTGCAGACCATGTGCGAGGGCGGTGGCCAGGCCAACGCCACCATCGTGGAGCTGCTGTGACCCAAACAGTGCCTGCGGCGCTATCCGAGCGGCGCGGCAATGTCCTGGTGATCACGATCAACCGGCCCGAGGCCCGCAACGCGGTCAACGGCGCGGTGAGTACCGCCGTCGGCGACGCGCTCGAGCAAGCCCAAAACGACGACGAAGTGCGGGCGGTCGTGATCACCGGTGCCGGTGACAAATCCTTTTGTGCCGGGGCAGATCTCAAGGCGATTTCGCGCCGCGAGAATCTGTACCATCCCGACCACGGGGAATGGGGCTTCGCCGGTTACGTCCACCACTTCATCGACAAGCCGACCATCGCGGCGGTCAACGGCACCGCGCTGGGCGGCGGTACCGAGCTGGCTCTGGCCAGCGATCTCGTGGTGGCCTGCGAAAGCGCGACATTCGGTCTGCCCGAGGTCAAGGTCGGGTTGTTTGCCGCTGCCGGCGGGGTGTTCCGGATCGTGCATCAGCTGCCGCGCAAGATTGCGCTCGAGATGGTGCTCACCGGTGAGCCGATCACCGCTGCCCAGGCCGCCAACTGGGGCCTGATCAACCAGGTTGTCCCGGACGGCACCGTGCTGGATGCCGCCCTCGCGCTGGCCGAGCGGGTCACCGTGAACGCGCCGTTGTCTGTGCAAGCCAGCAAGCGGATCGCATACGGCGCCGACGACGGCGTCATCCCGGACGAAGAACCCGGCTGGGCCCGCACCGCGCGCGAATTCGGCGTGGTGCTGAAATCCGAAGATGCCAAAGAGGGCCCGCTGGCGTTCGCCGAAAAGCGCGCGCCGGTCTGGAAGGCGCGCTAGCGCCAGCGCTATCGCTATCGCGCCAGTGTGTTCACCGCGCGGCCGAAGACGCCGGGAAGCATCGCGGCTGCCGGTACGACCGCGCGTCGGCCCACTTGCGGCGCAGTGGCCAGCACCAGCGCACGGGTGAGCAACCGGTAGTCGCGGGTGATGCGCCGCCACCC
>NZ_JBATXN010000157.1:0-6541 GCF_049673265.1 Mycobacterium sp.
CACCCAGCGCGCCCCGTTCGACCTCGGGCAGCCCGAAGGTCGCGTCCTCGGAGGCCACGATCACGTCGGCGTTGCCCACCAGGCCGATGCCGCCGCCGACGCAAAAGCCATTGACGGCGGCGATCACCGGCACCGCGCATTCGTAGACCGCTCGGAAGGCGGCGAAACAGCCGCGGTTGGCGTCGATCAGTGCGGTAAAGCCTTCGGTGCGTTGCATCTCCTTGATGTCCACTCCGGCGTTGAAGCCGCGACCCTCTGCGCGCAAGATCACCGCGTGCGTGTCCGGGTTGGCGCCGGCGGCGGTGAGCGCATCGGCGAGTTCGAACCAGCCCTGCGAGGGGATGGCGTTGACGGGGGGAAAGTCGACGGTGACCGCGACGATCCCCGGTTCGACGGTGCGGGACGTGATTGTCATCGAGATCCTCGGCCACTTCCTGGGGGACGATTTACCTAAGCAAGCACTTGCTTGGTACGCTAGCACAGTGACCGACGCCGAAGGAGTCCCCGCGATCAGCTTGGGCCTCGCCGGCCGGGTCATTCTGGTGACCGGCGGCGTTCGGGGGGTCGGCGCCGGCATCAGCTCAGTCTTCGCCGGACAGGGCGCGACCGTGGTGACCTGCGCCCGCCGCGAGGTCGAGGGTCTGCCTTACGAGTTCCACTCCTGCGACGTCCGCGACGACGACGCCGTCAAGGCGATGATCGATGCGATTGTCGACCGGCATGGCCGCCTCGACGTCGTCGTCAACAACGCCGGCGGGTCGCCCTACGTTCTGACCTCGGAGTCCAGCGCGAAGTTCAACCGTAAGATCATCGAGCTCAATCTGATTGGTGCGCTTTCGGTTTCCCAGCACGCGAACGACAAGATGCAAGACCAGCCGGGCGGCGGGTCGATCATCAACATCTGCAGTCTCAGCGGCCGACGGCCATCCCCGGGCACCGGCGCCTACGGCGCGGCCAAGGCCGGCCTGGAAAGCCTCACTCAGACACTGGCAGTGGAGTGGGGTCCGAAAGTCCGCGTGAATGCCTGTGTGGTCGGCATGGTCGAAACCGAACAATCGGAGCTGTTTTACGGCGATGCCGAATCGATCGCAGCGATCTCGAAGAATGTGCCGCTCGGCCGGTTGGCCACCCCTGCCGATGTCGGTTGGGCCGCAGCATTTCTGGCCTCTAATGCGGCGTCCTACATCAGCGGTGCCGCATTAGAGGTGCACGGGGGCGGCGAGCCGCCGCATTATCTGGCCACCACCAACGCCAGCGCGATCAAGTAGAGGATCCGAACAGAATGGGCGGAAAATGGGAATAGTCGACGGTCGCGTCGTCATCGTCACCGGCGCGGGCGGCGGTATCGGGCGCGCGCATGCGTTAGCCTTCGCCGCCGAGGGCGCGCGCGTCGTGGTCAACGACATCGGGGTGGGCTTGGACGGGTCGCCCGCCGGCGGCGGCAGCGCTGCACAGTCTGTGGTCGACGAGATCACCGCAGCCGGAGGCGAAGCCGTCGCCGACGGCTCCAACATCGCCGACTGGGAGCAAGCGGCAGCGCTGGTGAAGACCGCCGTCGACACCTTCGATGGCCTGGATATCCTGGTGAACAACGCCGGCATCGTGCGCGACCGGATGATGGCCAACACCAGCGAAGAGGAGTTCGACGCCGTCATCGCCGTTCACCTCAAGGGCCACTTCGCTGCGATGCGGCACGCGGCGTCGTATTGGCGGGGGCTGTCGAAAGAGGGAAAACCTGTTGACGCGCGGATCATCAACACCAGTTCCGGTGCGGGCCTGCAGGGCAGCGTCGGGCAAGGTAACTACAGCGCCGCCAAGGCCGGCATCGCGGCTCTGACCCTCGTCGGCGCTGCCGAAATGGGACGGTATGGCGTCACCGTCAACGCGATCGCGCCGTCGGCCCGCACCCGGATGACCGAGACGGTCTTCGCTGAGATGATGGCAACGCAGGACGATGCTTTCGACTCCATGGCGCCGGAGAACATCTCGCCACTGGTGGTCTGGTTGGGTAGCGCTGAATCCCGTGATGTCACCGGGAAAGTATTCGAGGTTGAGGGCGGCAAGATCCGCGTCGCCGAGGGTTGGGCGCACGGCCCTCAGATCGACAAGGCCGCTCAATGGGATCCGGCGGAGTTGGGTCCGGTGGTCGGCGATCTACTCGCCAAGTCTCGGCCTCCGGTGCCGGTGTACGGCACCTAATCACCGGGTGTGCACTTCGACTGGGAGCAGCTGACCGACAGCGTACATCGTTGTCGGCTACCGTTTCTCGACGTCACAATCGGTCTGGTGCAGGGCCGCGCCGGGACGCTGCTCGTCGACACCGGTACCACGCTGACCGAAGCCGCGGCAATTGACGCCGACGTGCAACAGATTGCGGGACGTCGTGTTACACACGTGGTGTTGACGCACATGCACTTTGATCACGTTCTGGGTTCCGGATATTTCACTGATGTCGAGATTTACTGCGCGCCAGACGTTTTCGACTATATTACGACGGCCGCCGAGCAGCTTCGTGACGATGCGTTACGTTACGACGTCGACCGCGACGCGATCGACCGCGCAATCGGGGCCCTACGGCCGCCCCAACACGCCGTCGATAACGCTGTCGTCGACCTCGGAAATCGCCGGGTGACGGTTGCCCACCTGGGCCGCGGCCACACCGACGCAGATCTGGTCGTGTTGGTGCCGGGCGCTGACGGCGACCCCGCCGTGGTCTTCACCGGTGATCTGGTCGAGGAATCCGGCGACCCGGCGATCGACGCCGATTCCGATGTGGTCGCTTGGCCCACCACGCTTGATCGCCTACTCGCGATCGGCGGACCCGACGCCGTCTACGTACCGGGCCACGGGGCCGTCGTCGACGCGGAATTCGTCTGCCAGCAACGGGATTGGCTCAGATCGCGCCGCCTAAGGCGCTGACGATACCGTCAAGACGGCATCATGCTGCGGGCCTCAGGTCAGAGCCCGGCGAACGTGTCACCTACCAGCGCGCCCGCGGCGGCCGGCGTCGCACCCGTCAAAGCGCCGAGGACGTCATCGAGCACCGCGACCGGGAATTGCGCTAGCGCGGTGTCGACTTGGTTAATACCGGTCTGCAGCGCAGCCTCGATCGTCGTCGAATTACCGGTCAGCAGAGCCTGGTAAATGTCGTAGCCGGCGAACTGCGGCGCCTCGATCAGGTTACGGAAGTCGACGAACAGCTCGGTCGGCAGGTCGGGATTCTGGGGGACCGGCACCCCGTCGTAGCTGACCAAGGTCCAGCCGTCTTGCGGATCGCCGTGAACCACCACTTCGCCCACATTCGGCAGGAACTGGCCCTTTTCGAGCAACTCGGTGAGGAGGAGTGAAAAATCGGGGTTCTTGACGTTCATCAGTGCCCAGGTGGTGATCGAGCCTTCGCTGGATACGGCGATGTCGGTCGGGTTGGCGCCGGCGTTAGCAGTTTGGTCGTATATCGCGTCAACCGCTTCGGTATAGCGTTGGTCGAACACGACGCCGTTAACGTCAGGAGAGCCCGGCATCGGCACGAGGTCTGCGCCGAATACCCACGCCATCGGTGTCGTCAGGTAGAGCAGGCCATCGAGGCTGTATATCGATTGGCCTTCGTAAATACCGGCATTGATTTCATCGAGTCCGGCCATCGGCGGCTGCACGGGCATGTTGTCCAGCGCAGCCGAGATGTTGCCTGCGGTTTCGATCGCCCTGAGCTCTTCCGATGAGAGGAGCTCAGCGTAGGAACCCTGATTGGCGAGGGCTAGTTGCTCGCCGATGGTCGTCGCCTGTGTGATTCCTTCGGGAGTGAGACCCGTTCCGGGAGGGACCGTGTCGATGATGCCCGCCGCGTTGTCGATCGATTGGCCGTGCCGGATGAAGTCGATCGTGATGTCCGCCGCATCGGCCCACGCGACGGCCGGCGCGATAAAGAGCAAGCCCGTCGAAATGAGCCCGACCGCAACGTAACGGCGTCGATGTTGGCGTAGACCAGGCATAGTTCCCCCTCCGCGTCGGAGCGTCTCAGCGGCGAGGTTAAGTTACCGTAATTCCCGGCCATTTTTTGGGAGATTGCAAGGCAATCTATGCCGGTTCGCACACCACCAATGGGATGACCCGGTCGGTGGCCTCGCGGTACCCGCGATAGGGCGGATAGATGCGCATCAGCCGCGGCCAGTAGCGGTTCCGTTCCTCATCCGTCGCGTCGCGGGCAGACAGGTGTAGTCGCTCGGCACGGATCTGCACTTCAACCGCCGAGTTCTCCTTGAGGTTCAGATACCAGGTCGGGTTCTCGGCGCGACCGCCGAACGACGCCGGCAAGATCACCCGATCGCCGTCGCGCAGATACAACGTGGGAGTGGTCCGCGGCTCACCCGACTTGCGGCCGGTCGTAGTCAGGAGAGCGGCCGGAAACCACAACAATCGAGCGCCGACTCGACCGTTAGTACGCCGGTAGACCCAGATATGAACGCGGGCAAAGTATTTGAGCAAGAGAGCAAGGAACCGCGAATTGCGGATCCATTGCCGTTCCGTCACGTCAGCGTGCGGGGTCGCAGATGACGATCGGGATGGTCCGGTCGGTCCAGGATTGGTAGTCCTCGTAGGACGGATACATCTTGACCAGCTGCGGCCAATACTTGGCGCGCTCCTCGTCGGTGGCGTCGCGTGCGATGAGGTCCATGACCTCTTTTTTGATCTGGACAGAAACTTCTGGGTCGGCCTTGAGGTTGAGATACCACATTGGGTTATTCGCCGAACCACCCTTCGAGGCGGCGACGATGACCCGGTCGCCGTCACGCATGAAATACAACGGGCTGACGCGCGGCTGACCGGACTTGCGGCCGGTTGTGGTCAGCAGCGCGACCGGAATGTTCTGAAACGTACCGCCGAGCCCCTCCCCGCCGCCGCGGCGGTACATGAAGGTGTTCAGGCGAGACATCCACTTGATGAAGAAGTCGGTGAACGGCGAATTCAGAAATCGCGGTGCTGATTTCGAGGGCATGGCAGTGATTCTAGTGGCGCTGGATGAACGGGCGCAGCTGAGCCCGGATGTGGTGGATCGTGCCATCGGGGATCAGAAACGTCTCGTCGATGTGCGCGCACACCCGCCGCCCGGCGAGCGATGGTTTGGTGATCACGTCGAACTGGGCCCGCACGCAGTCGCCATCGACACTGAAGTTCGGCGGGGTAGTCGCAGCGATGATCCGGAACTGGGGCCCGCGATTCAGGCTGCGCCGCAAATGGTTTCCGGACAACCCTGTCTTGATGCCTTGCTCGATCCGAACGCAGTCCGGCGCGAACGGCACCGTGTCGCCGTTGTGGCTGACCAATGCGTCGATGTAGGACTGGGCCGCTGCGATACGGTCGTCGTCGGCCACAGTCATGAAACGGGGCCCACTAGATCCGCTCGATGATGGTGCCCGTCGACAGCGCGCCGCCGGCACACATGGTGATTAGCGCTGTGCTCTGATCGGAGCGCTCCAGCTCGTGCAGGGCGGTGGTGATCAGCCGGCTGCCGGTACAACCGACCGGATGCCCCAGCGCGATCGCGCCGCCGTTGACGTTGACCCGATCCATGTCGGGGTTGTGCACCCGGGCCCAGGACAACACCACCGACGCGAACGCCTCGTTGATCTCGGTGATGTCGATGTCGCCCATCTTCATGCCGGCCTTCTCGAGCACCTTCGCGGTGGACTGCACCGGGCCGTCCAAGTGGTAGTAGGGCTCGGCGCCGACCAGCGCCTGGCTGACGATGCGCGCCCGCGGGCGCAGGCCCAGCGCCTTGGCTTTGTCTTCATCCATCCAGAGCACAGCCGCCGCACCATCGGAAATCTGCGACGACGTGCCCGCGGTGTGGATGCCGCCGTCGATCACCGGCTTGAGCTGGCTCAATCCGTCCAGCGTGGTGTCCCGCAGACCCTGGTCGCGGCTCACCGTGTGCCGCTCGCTGGTGGGCTGCTTCTGCTCGTCGAGCACCGGCGCCTCGATCGGTGAGATCTCCCGGTCGAAGCGGCCCTCGTCCCAGGCTCGCTTGGCGTGCTGTTGGGAGGCCAAGCCGAAGGCGTCGATGTCCTCGCGAGTGATGCCGCGACGCTTGGCGATGCGTTCGGCGGCGGTGAACTGATCGGGCAGATCGATGTCCCAGGACTGGGCGCGCCAATTACGGTCGGGACCGGCGTTGGCGCCGAGCCCGACGCGGCTCATCGCCTCGATACCGCAGGCGATGCCGATATCAATGGCGCCCGCGGCGATCAGGCCGGCGATCAGATGGTTGGCCTGCTGCCCGCTTCCGCACTGGCAGTCGACAGTGGTGGCGCCCACCTGCTCGGGCAAACCCACGGTCAGCCACGACGTGCGGGTGATGTTGTTGGACTGCTCCGCGAACTGCGTCACGCAGCCGCCGATGAGCTGCTCGACGTCGCCGGCAGCGATGCCGGCCTTCTCCACAAGCGCTTTCTGAACCGAGCCCAACAGCTCGGTAGCGTGCAGCCCGGACAACCATCCGGAGCGTTTACCGATGGGGCTGCGAGTGGCTTCGACTATTACCGGG
>NZ_JBATXN010000158.1:0-4220 GCF_049673265.1 Mycobacterium sp.
GTCCGAACGCCCAGAGACGTACTCCCTTGGCGCGGTGGTGATTTCGCCACATGTCCGGGCAGCCGAGGTGGACGGCCTCACTTTGGTGATGGATTTAGCGACATCGGCATTTTATTTCCTTGATGAAGATGCGACGCGCATGTGGCGTGAGCTGCGCAGTGCCCACGGTTCCGTCGTCTCGGCGAAAGAAGCTCTAGGCGGCGGAGATGAGTCGTCGCGGCGCTTGGCCGGCATGCTTGACGGCTTTGTCGCCAGCTGCTTGGCGCGCGGGTTCCTGGATTCGGACAATCTGGCACCTGCGCATGTTGTTGCGCCAACACCTCGGCCGCAGAGATCATCTCGCAGGTCGTTGCTTGCCGCGCGGGCATGGCTGTGGATGCTGCGGATGGGCTTCGCGTTGCATAGGAAGGGGTTCGGGACCGTCTACCAGAGGCTAGGACACAGTGCCGGCCCGGAGACCGCCGGCGCCACCTCCCTCGAGGTGGAAATTGCGCGGGCGGCGTTTGTGCGGGCAGAAAATTTCTACGTGCGACGCCGCGCTCCGAATGACTGTCTGCCTAGGTCACTTTCGCTGTATGTATACATGCGTAGCCTTGGCGTACCTGTTGTCCATCACATCGGTGCTCGGCGGTTTCCGGCATTTCGGTGTCACGCGTGGGTCGAATATGACGGCGCGCCAATACTGGATGAGCGTGCCGATGTCAGCCACTACACTGTGATCGCGTCGATCTAGCCGTGAGCGCCGTCAGCGATCGACACCGATTGCCGCCGGCGAATCAAGGGTTCGTGGGATGGGTCGACATGTCCTCGCCGACGCCGCGGCAAGCCGGGGGGGTCGATTCCGGGGTTGTGGGTTGCCGGGTGTGGTGGCGGGGATTTTTGGCGAACCGCAGCACCCTGCTGACTGAGTTGGGCGTTGACGCCGAGCCATCGTGCCCGGATGAGCGATTGATCGCTGAGGCCTATCGGCGCTGGGGTACGGCCGTGCAAGCGCATCTGCTTGGCGAGTACGCCCTGGTCGTCTTCGATGAGGCAACGCATTCGCTAGTGCTGACCCACGATGCGTTAGGCGTGCTACCGCTCTATTACTCGACCCGGGGACCAACGATCTATTTCGGCTCCCATCTATCACTGCTGGCAAGGCTCATACCTGGCCCGGATCTCGACGAAAGCTACATCGCGGAGTTCTTGTTGCGGGGCCAATGCCTCGGCGAACGCACCATTTATCGCGACATCCGGCGCCTCGGCGTCGGTCGGACACTGCGCTACCGGACACCGCGCGGCAGCGAACTCCAGACCTGGTGGCTAGGCGACATCCCCGAGCTGCGCTACCGCGATTCTCGCGACTACGACGAACATTTTCGTCAGCTTCTGCAGTCGGCGATAAGCACCGCGGTCGACGGGCGGACCTGGTCGGAACTGTCCGGCGGGCTGGACTCATCGAGCATCGCCTGCATAACCCGCGACCTCGGCGTCGAGGATTTCGCGACCATTTCGGTTATTTACCCGGCCTCTACGACATCGGACGAAACTTCCTGGATCCAGGTCGTCCAGGCGGAGAAACAGCTTCGCGGGCATCTGATCGACGGCGACCAGCACAAACCATTTTCGGTACTGCCCAACCGGCTTATCGAGGAGCCGAGCCGGCTCCACATCACCTGGCCAGTGTTTTCCGAATATGAAATGCTTTGCCGCGCAAACGGAGTCGATGTGCTCCTTTCGGGCTTTGGCGGCGACCAGGTGCTATTCGGCGAAACCGATTACCCGATTCATGTCGCCGATCACGTCCGACGTCTGCGGCTTATCTCGGCGGTCCGCCAAGTCGCGCAATGGTCATCTACCGCCGGCAGACGTTCCCTGACTCACCAACTGCTCACCAGCGCTGCGATACCGGCATGGAATTATCTGCGCGGGCACGCGATCCGCTACCAGTACGAGAGCGCCATTTCGCGCCGCTGCCCGTGGGTGTGTCCAAGCCTGTTAGAGCAAACCGGAGTTGGCGACGACGCCGTCGGCGCGCCGACTCCGCGTATGCCGACCGTCCGCGGTCAGGCTTATTACGAGCAGATTTGGCGAATGGCGTGTGGCGCCGGCCAACGGTGGGGCCAAAACACCGCTGCCTACCGGTGGCGATATCCACTGCTGTATCGGCCTTTGGTGGAATTCATGTACTCGTTGCCATGGCAGCAGCAAGTCAATTCGGGTCAGGATCGGCTGCTACAACGGCGGGCGCTCACCGGAATCCTGCCCGAACAGATTCGCACTCGGCGTACCAAAAGCGGTCCCGCGCAAGCGATCTACGACGGGCTCGCGGCAAACCGCGAGGTTTATGAATTGTTGACCGATCGACCACTCATCGCGCAACGCGGCTACGTTGACCGGGCAGCCTGGCGCGCCGCGATGGAGGCTGCGCCGTTCGGGGTCGTACGGTCTGCGGCGGCGTTTGAGGCAGCCGTGAGCCTGGAAATCTGGCTCCGACAGCAGGAGAACCAGTTATGACAAAGCTCCGGCCTCGCCCTAAAGCGCCGGAATCGGTATGCAGTGCCTTTTGCTGGAAACTGCTGAACACCCTACGGTCCATCGAATTTCTCGGTAAATTTGTTAGCCCACGGTGAACTTCCGCTTAGAGGAGGCTGTCAGATGAAAATCGCCCGCAAAATTCGCCCGGGCACCGCTGTGCCACAACAGACCGATAATGACACCCGCTCGACGTCCATCGTCCGTCTCGGCACGGTCGCAGAGCTGGTAGAAGGAGGCGGCAACGTTCACGCAGACGGCAACGAAATGTCGTTATTCGGCTGGAACCGCTGAAAGTCCCTCGTCCTCACCTAAATGCGGTGGCGCAAGCTTAAGCGCACGCCGCGATCGCTGTCGCCGTCGTTGGCGCGTCGTACCTCTCACATTCGGCCGCGACCCCGCCCTGCAACGTAAGTCGCCGTGATGTTCGCCGTGCCACAGTTGCCCTTCGAGCAGGCACATCCATTGCAGTTCGCGCCCAGGCTGCGCGAGCTGCAAGCCAAGGGCGTGGTCCACCGTGTCCGTACCCCGGTGGGCGATCCGGCGTGGCTGGTCACCGGCCACGCGGAAGTGTTGCAGCTCTACGACGACGACCGGCTCGGCGCGGCTCCTGTGGAGCCGGACACCGTGGCTCGCATGTACGCATCCGACAGGCCGATGCCGAACTTCGCTACCGAGCACGCAGACCACGCACGCAAGCGTGCCCTCCTGCAGCCCCACTTCACGCCGAAGCGCTTGCAGACGATGCGCCCGAGGGTTCACGCCCTGACCACTAAGCTGCTCGACGATCTGGCGGCGAAGGGGTCGCCGGCGGATCTTCGCGCCACGGTGGCGGTGCCGCTACCTGCATTGGTGATTTGCGAGCTGCTCGGCGTGCCGCGGGAGGAGAGCGAGCGATTTTGCACATGGATCACCAACGTCTCCGACGCACACGATCCAGAGCAAGTCGAACAGGGTCTTGCTGAGCTGTTCGCTTACAGCCAGCAGCTGATCGCGCGCAAGCGACGAGAGCCTGGCGACGATGTGATCTCCCGGTTGTGTGCGACGGAGGGGGTTTCCGCTGACGAGGCCGCCCGCCTGGCGACCGGACTGCTCTGGGCCGGACACGGGTCCCCGGTGCCGCATATCGGACTTGGCGTGCTGTTGTTGTTGGCCAACCCGGAACAATGGCGCACGCTTGCGCGAGATCCGACGTTGGCCTCGAATGCGGTCGAAGAAACCCTTCGAGCAGCGCGCACCAACGTCATCTTTCCCCGCTATGCGCGAACTGACCTCGAACTCAATGGAGCCAGAATCCAAGCCGGGGATCTCGTGTTGATGAGCATCGGTGCGGCCAACTACGACCCATCCGTTTATGCCGACCCCGATCGCGTCGATATCAACCGGCGAGCTCTGGGCCATCTCACCTTTGGCCACGGCGGCCGGTACTGCATCGCCGCGGCACTGGCCCGAATCGAGCTGCACGCGGTGCTTTCTCAACTCGCTTCTCGGTTTCCGGCGATGCAGCTGGCCGTCGGAGTGGCGGAGTTGACGCTGCGCACCCACGGGTCGTGTGGAGGACTGGTCGAACTCCCTGTGCGGTGGTGAGGAAAGGCCTGCCTATGTGCGAGGGTGCGGCGATCACTCGGTGTCCACCTAGCCGGGCGACGAGCCTGCACCACCGCATCCACCGCCGCCTCCGGCTGTGCCAGTACAGGCAGCAC
>NZ_JBATXN010000159.1:0-2170 GCF_049673265.1 Mycobacterium sp.
GCCGAGCGCACCGAGGACGGCTTCGGTCAGGGCAAGGTGGTGACCTCCCCGTTCGGCATGGCGATGGTCGCAGCCACGGTCGCCGCCGGGAAGACGCCGGTGCCCAAACTGATTGAGGGGCGATCGACGACGATCACCGGCGACACCACCCCGATCAGCGAGAAAGTGCTCGACGGCCTGCGCCCGATGATGCGACTGGTGGTGACCAATGGCACCGGCAAGGAGATCGCCGACTGCGGCGCGGTGTTCGGCAAGACCGGTGAGGCTGAATTCCCCGGCGGTTCGCACTCGTGGTTCGCCGGCTACCGCGGCGATATGGCGTTCGCCTCGCTGATCGTCGGGGGCGGCAGTTCGGAGTACGCGGTGCGGATGACGAAGTTCATGTTCGACACGCTGCCGGGCGGATATCTGGCTTAACAGCCTCGTCGGATAGCCCTTAGATAGGCTTGTCGCCCGGCCAGGGGGGCGTAGCCGGGCGACAAGGTCCTGATGACTGAGCTAGACAGCCCACCCCTCCGAGGTTGTCGAACTTCCCCCCGACAGGCCGGTCTTGTCAAGGGCCGGCCACCTCCATCAGGGAACTGGATTACTCAGTAACCCAAGGGATAAGCACTGGGGAACGCCGATCTGGCCGGCGAGGCCTGTGCGGCCCCGCCGGCCAGACGGTCACCCCCCGTCAACGAACGGGTCGCTCACGCTACCCGGACGCCGAGATTACGGTGATGCGGGGAACCCAAGCAGCACGTCGATCAGCGGGCCCAGAAGCAGCGGGCCAAGGCCGGTCGGGTTCAGCAGATCAGCGTCAAGGGTCGTGCCCAGGTACCCGAGGAAGTCGTCAGGAACCAGGTATCCACCGGCGTTGGCGCCGGTGAGGTAACCGGTGATGTCGGGGTCGAACTGAACCTGGTACGCGCTGGGGTCGAGCCCGAAGAACAGCTGCTCGAGCGGGTGCGCGGTGCCCGAGTTCTCGAAGCTGTCGCCCAGGATGTCGACCGCGGTCGCATTTCCGGGGTTGCTTGCGAACATCGCCTGGTCCAGCGCCACGTTATCGGCGGCCTGCCCGAGGGCTAATCCGCTTGTGCCCGGTGCTCCAAACACGTCCTCGTAAAAGTCAGCGTCGGCGTGGGCGGTGCCCATGCTGATGAACCCGGCGACAGCTGCGCCGCTGATGGCCGCGCCGAAACCTAACGCGGTAGAATGCTTGCGACTCATGTGCGAGCCTCCAATCTAGGTGTCACTCGATGTGGATTGTGGGGTTGCCGCCCCACAGCCGTTGGCTCGTACATGAGTCTTTGCCCCCATTAAGAGCCCTCGACGTCGGCAGCATATAACAGAACACAGCTTTAGTTAAGCTTTTTTCTAACATAAATCTCAGGCGAAGTTGGGTCGGCCTTAAGGCTGCTCTTAGTTGCCGTTCGGCTAGCAGAATCGGAATCTCTGCGCTCAGCCGGACGATTTGCTTGGGAAGCCACGTGTTCGCTGCAGCGGGCGCGTCTGACCCGAAATGCCAGGTCAAACGCATCGCAACCACGACTAACCAGAGCCATGGATCGTGGTGCCTGCATTTGTCCAGCGTCGGATGTAAAAATCCAAGAAAATGGACAGTCAATCCAGGGAACCGAACAATAGCTCTACATAAGTCAAATATCGATAAGAAGCGGCATAACGGTGTGTGCAGCCAAGACGACAATTATTTGTCGAGTGTTGAATAAACGATTGTTATTAACGCCGTGGTGTATTTCCTGCGGTTTTGACGTCCGATAGCTACCAATCGACCGCGGCCGCGGCCCTCGCCCGCAGTGGCCGTCACGCCTTCATCGCCGGGGCCGATGGGATCGGTAGCGGTAGATTGGTAGCGCCATGACGCGCCCTGATGAGTTGACCGAAATGCGGGTGTCAGATGCCGACCGCAACGGAACATTGCGCCGGCTGCACAATGCGGTTGCCCTCGGGCTGATCGATTCAGCGAGTTCGAGGAACGCTCCTCGCATGTGTCCTACGCGCGGACCCGCAACGAGCTGGACAGCCTCGTCGGTGATCTACCCGGCCCGGGGGCCATCGTCACATCTGCGGCCGACCGGGTCGAGCTGCGTGGCTGGGTCGGGTCGCTCAAGCGTCACGGCGAGTGGACCGTCCCGACCCGGCTGGCGTTGGTGCGCCGGATGGGCTC
>NZ_JBATXN010000160.1:0-11709 GCF_049673265.1 Mycobacterium sp.
TGTCCTGGTGATCGCCGAGCAGAGACTGTATTTCTTTCGCCCGCTGCGACACCTTCGCCACGCCCGTCGCAGCTGCGGTGTAGCGAAGCCGCTTGGCGCGCTTGCGGATTCGATGTATCGCATCGTCGCGGTCTTGGTCACCGGCCCGTCGTGCGGCCTTGGTGGCCTTGCGAACCTTCTTACCGGCAGCGGCGACCAGTACTGAGGCAGGCTCCTTTTCGGTCGGCGGGGCTGTCGCGATCACCGCTTCCAGGGCGTCGAGCAGACGGAAATATCGCGGTGAACGCAACGCGGCCAACGAATGCCGCAGCCCGGTCCGATAGCGGTATTCGGCGCCATCGACCAATCGTTCCGCGACGGGGCCGCGGACCAACTCAGGCGGCAATCCGTCTAAGGCGTTGCGGTAGCGTTCGGCCAACACTTCGGCGTCTCGTGCTTCCCCCAAGGTATTGGCCAGCTCGCGCAGCTCGTCGAGGATCGACGTGTCATCAGGGAGCGCAAACGAATCCGGCGACGCCTGTAACAGGCTGCGCATCCTTCGAGTGGTCACCCGCATTTGATGCACGGCGTCGTCGGCCTCCGCGCGCACGGCACGATCCCACACCAGCAGCTCGTCGAGCTGCTCTGCCACCGCCCGGTGTATCGAGTCGGTCGCAGGTAGGCCCTTCGGTGTCGTGCCGAGCACCCGCGCCAGTTTGGAACCGTGCCCCGCCGGCCTTGCGCCGGCGCCGAGCAGCCGGTCGCTCAGCTTGTCCAACAGCTCGGTATTCGCTTCGGGCTGGGTGAGTTCGAGCTCCCACTCCCGCCATCGCTGCTCGACTTGGGTAGCTTCGGGGCTGGCTGTCCGCGAGGCGGTGACCTGGTCGTCGCAGAATTCAGCAACCACCGCATCGTCGGTGCCGTGGAGGTGGTAGACCTCCCGCGTGGTGGTTATTCGTGCGACCGGGCTGAGCGGGCGGTCCCGGACAATTGCCAGCACGACGTCTACCAACTCCGTCGGCACATCTTCGTGGCATTCTTCGTCGCTGCCGTCCGTGCTATCCAGCGGTGCGCGCACCTCGGTGCGGGCATCGGGTCCCGCCGGCAGCTTCAGATGCCAACCGGCATCCTCACCGCCGGTGCGACGGCGCAACGTGATTCGTCTGGATGCCAAATCACCCGCGGGCGTGTCGAAGTAGACAGCATCAAGGGTCTGCGTCGCCAGCCGCTCCACCCTCAGAATGTCGGCTATACCGGCGAACGATGGTGAGCTGGTGGACTCGCCGACGTCAAACTTGCGCTCGACCTCCAGGTAACGCGACGCGGTCGGGGCGCTCTCAGACACCGGTGGTGTTTAGAAGCTGTGCTCGTCGGCAGGAAAGGTCCCCGACGCGACTTCGTCGGCGTATTGGGTTGCCGCGCGGCGCAATTCGCTTCCGATGTCACCGAACCGCTTGACGAACCGGGCCGTCTTGCCGCTAGTCAGCCCGGCCATGTCTTGCCAAACCAACACCTGGGCATCGCAATTCGGCCCTGCCCCGATTCCAACGGTCGGGATGGTCAACTTGCCGGTGATCTGGGTGGCCAACTCGGCCGGGACCATCTCCATCACTACGGAAAACGCACCGGCCTCGGCTACGGCGATCGCGTCGGCGATGGTTTGTTCGGCGGCGTCGCCGCGGCCCTGCACCCGAAAACCGCCGAGGGTGTTGACGCTTTGCGGGGTGAAGCCGATGTGGGCCATCACCGGGATACCGGCGGCGGTCAGCATGGCGATCTGCTCAGCGACGCGCTCGCCGCCTTCCAGCTTGACCGCATGTGCGCCGGCTTCCTTCATGAACCGGGTCGCGGCGCTGAGCGCCGCAGCCGGTCCGGCTTCGTAACTTCCGAATGGCATGTCTGCCACCACCAGAGCGTGCGGCGCGCCCCGCACCACGCCGCGCACCAGCGGAATCAGCTCGTCAATTGAGATCGGCACTGTGGTGTCGTAGCCGTAAACGACGTTGGCGGCCGAGTCGCCAACCAGCAAAACCGGTATACCGGCATCGTCGAAGACTCGGGCAGTGGAGTAGTCGTAGGCCGTCAGCATGGCCCACTTGTGGCCCTCGGCCTTCATCTTCTGCAGGTGATGAACGCGGACCTTCGTCCGCGGCGCAGTAGTGGGGTGAGCCCCATAAACAGCGTGCTCAGACATCATTGTCCCTAGTGTGGTCGGGTCGATCCTCGTGGCCCAGCAGGGTCCCCGGGTTCGTCTGACTTGACCAGTCTGCCACCTCTGGCCGGGTAAATGCACACACCTGGCCCAGTGGACTTCCTCACACCGGTATCCATCCGACGATTCCGTCGACCGCCGTGCGGTCCCGACATACCATCGGCGAATGCAACGGCTAAGCGGACTCGATGCCAGTTTCTTGTATTTGGAGACACAATCGCAGCCGCTGCATGTCTGTTCGATTCTCGAAGTCGATACGTCGACGATGCCGGGCGGCTATACCTTCGACCGGCTGCGCGACGAGTTGGCGGTCCGAATCAAGGCAATGCCGTCGTTTCGGGAGAAGCTCGTCGATAGCCCGCTGAATCTGGATCATCCGGTTTGGGCGGACGACAACAACTTCGACGTGAGCCGGCACCTGCACCGCATCGGGCTGCCGCCACCGGGCGGGCGAATCGAATTGGCCGAGATCTGCGGTCATATCGCCAGTTTGCCGCTGGACCGCAGTCGACCATTGTGGGAGATGTGGGTCATCGAAGGTGTCGCCGGCACCGATGCCCAGCAAGGCGGACGTCTTGCGGTGATGACCAAAGTCCATCACGCCTGCGTGGACGGCGTCACCGGCGCAAACCTGATGTCGCAGCTGTGCAGCACCGAACCCGACGCGCCCGCACCCGAACCGGTGGAGGGAGCTGGTGACGCCAACCAAATCCAAATCGCGGTCAGCGGGCTGGCGAAGTTCGCATCCCGGCCGCTGCAGCTGGCCGGTGTGCTGCCGAAAACCGTGTCGTCGGTGTTCGAGACGGTGTTACGGGCACGAAGCGGCCTGAGCATGGCTGCCCCGTTCGCTGCGCCTCGGACCACGTTCAATGCCAGTATCACCGCACACCGCAACGTCGCCTACGCACAGCTGGATCTCGAGGACATTAAAACCGTCAAGAGTCATTTCAACGTCAAGGTCAACGACGTGGTGATGGCGCTGGTATCCGGCGTGCTGCGGCAATTTTTGCTCGACCGCGGCGAGCTGCCGGATTCGTCGTTGGTGGCGATGGTGCCGGTATCTGTACACGGCCGGTCTGATCGCCCTGGGCGCAACCAGGTTTCGGGAATGTTCTCCCGGCTGGAAACCCAGATCGCTGACCCCGCTGAACGGCTCAAGTCCATCGCTGAAGCGAATTCTGTTGCCAAGCAACATAGTTCGGCCATCAGCGCCACACTTTTGCAGGACTGGTCGCAGTTTGCCGCGCCGGCGGTGTTCGGTTTGGCGATGCGTGCTTACGCTCGCACCACGCTGACCAAGAGTCGGCCAGTGCACAACCTCGTGATTTCCAACGTGCCGGGTCCGCAGATGCCGCTGTATCTGCTGGGCAACGAGGTCAAAGCGATGTATCCGCTGGGGCCGATCTTCCACGGTTCGGGGCTGAACATCACCGTGATGTCGCTCAACGGCAAACTCGACGTCGGCCTGATCGCCTGCCCCGAGCTGGTGCCGGACTTGTGGGAACTGGCCGACGACTTCGCCGTCGGGATGGAAGAACTGCTGCTCGCGACCCATTAGGGCGCCCGGCCGCCCGTGCGGCAACCACGACCACTCGTCAGCGCATGGCAGCATGTTGGGCATGGGTATCCCTCGCCGCGACAAGGTCGCGCGCACGATGCTGATCTGGACCGTGCTGGCGGTGGTGGTGGCGACAGTCGCGAGCTGCACCCACGTCGTGGCGGGGCGCGCACGGCTGGCCGGGCCGAGAATCGGGCAGCCTGTCGAGTGGGGGCCGTGTCGTGTCGCAGGCGGCGGCGGGACCTCGATCATCAAGATCCCCGGTAACGGGCAGTGCGGCAAGCTGGCGGTGCCCATCGACTACCGCCACCTCGACGGTGACGCCACGACGTTGGCGCTGATCAAGTTTCCGGCGACGAGAAAGAAGATCGGGTCGCTGGTCGTCAACCCCGGTGGACCGGGCGAGTCGGGCGTCGAGGCCGCACTGGGCCTTCTGCAGTCGCTTCCACCTCGGATTCGCGAACGGTTCGACCTGGTCGGATTCGATCCGCGGGGGGTCGCGGCGTCGCGACCGGCGATCTGGTGCAACTCCGACGCCGACAATGACCGGCTGCGCACCGAGCCCCAAGTCGACTACAGCCCGGCGGGCATAGCGCATATCGAGGCCGAGACAAAAGAGTTCGTCGGCCGTTGCATCCACAAGATGGGCAAGAATTTTCTGGCGCACGTTGGAACCGTCGACGTCGCTCGTGATTTGGACACCATCCGCGAAGCGCTGGGCGACAGCAAACTCACGTTCTTGGGTTACTCATATGGAACCCGAATGGGCGCCGCCTACGCCGAGGCATACCCGAAGAATGTCCGGGCGATGATCCTCGACGGTGCCGTGGACCCGAATACCGACTCCGTCGAAGCAGATCTGCGACAGGCCAAGGGTTTTCAGGACGCGTTCAACGACTTCGCCAAAGATTGCGCCAAGTCTCCGTCGTGTCCGCTGGGCACCGACCCGGCCAAAGCCGTTGACGTCTACCACAGTTTGGTCGACCCGCTTGTCGACAAGAACAATCTCATGGTCGGCAGGCCGGCACGCACCAAAGATTCCCGCGGTCTGAGCTACAGCGACGCGATCGTGGGCACGATCATGGCGTTGTATTCACCGACCTTCTGGCATCACTTGACCGAGGGATTGACCGAGCTGGCCCACCATCGCGGCGACACTCTGCTCGAACTGGCCGATCTGTACATGCGCCGCGACAAGCACGGTCACTACACCGACGCCACCGACGCCAGGGTGGCGATCGACTGCGTCGACGATCTGCCGGTCAAGGATCGAGCCAAGGTCATCGACGAAGACCGCCGCTCGCGCCAGGTTGCACCGTTCATGAGCTACGGAAAATTCACTGGCAACGCCCCGTTGGGCACGTGCGCGTTCTGGCCGGTTCCGCCGACCAGTAAGCCGCACACCATTTCGGCTCCCGGCCTGGCGCCGACGCTGGTGGTGTCGACCACCCGTGATCCGGCAACGCCGTATCAAGCCGGTGTCGATCTGGCCAACCAGCTGCACGGCGGTTTGCTTACTTACGACGGCACCCAGCACACGGTGGTGTTCCAAGGCGACAGCTGTGTCGACGACTACGCGACGGCCTACCTCCTCAACGGCACTCTGCCGCCGGAGGGGGCGAAATGCTAAGACCGCGCAGGAGATAACGAGACCAAGGTGTGACCTTTGGGATCACTACCCGTGGCCGAGGCGTGGGACGATTGGCAGCCATGTGGCGCATGAGACGTTTGTTCTCTGCGCTGCTTTCTTTGGTGCTGGCGACAGCGGCGGCCGTTGCGACCATCCCGATCGCGCCGACGGCAAGTGCGACTCTGACCTGGGGTAACTGCGGGCGGTTTCTCAAACACCCGGACGACGTTCCCACTGCGCAGTGCACGACCGTTCCGGTCCCCATCGACTACGCCAATCCCGGCGCCGGCCAAGCTCAGCTCGCCGTCATCCGAATTCCGGCGACCGGTCCGCGGATCGGCGCACTGCTGGTCAACCCGGGTGGCCCCGGAGCGTCGGCGGTCGACATGGTCGCCGGGATGGGAGCGCAGCTGGCGGGCTCCGAAATCAGCCGCCGCTTCGATTTGGTCGGATTCGATCCCCGCGGTGTCGGCCACTCCACGCCGCCGCTGCGCTGCCAGACCGACGCGGAGTTCGACGCATACCGCCGCGAACCGATGGTCGACTACAGCCCACCGGGCGTCGCGCACATCGAAGATGTCTATCGACAGCTCGCGCAGCGCTGCCTCAACCGCAACGGCTCAGCATTCTTGGAGAACCTCGGGACAGCGTCGGTCGCACGTGACATGGACACGGTGCGCCAGGCGCTGGGCGACGACCAAATCAACTATCTCGGCTTTAGCTACGGCACAGAATTGGGAACCGCATACGTCGAGCGGTTCGGCGATCATGTGCGGGCGATGGTGCTGGACGGTGCGATCGACCCCGCCGTCGGCCCAATCGACGAGAACATCAACCAGCAGGCCGGGTTTCAGACCGCGTTCAACGATTACGCGGCGGATTGCGCTCGCTCGTCGGACTGCCCGCTGGGCACCGACCCCAACCAATGGGGCAACCGCTTTCACCAACTCATCGATCCGCTGGTGAACAAGCCCGCCCACACCTCGGATCCACGCGGGCTGAGTTACGCCGACGCGGCCACGGGCACCATCAACGCGCTCTACACCCCGCAGTTCTGGAAATTTCTCACCAGCGGTCTGCTCGGTCTGCAGCGCGGCACCGATCCCGGCGACCTCCTGATGCTGGCCGACGAGTACTACGACCGCGACGACAACGGCCACTACGACAACTCGCAGGACGCGTTCAACGCGGTCCGCTGCGTCGATGCGCCCGCGCCGACCGATCCCGCGCCCTGGGTCGATGCCGATCGCCGCATCCGTGAGGTCGCGCCGTTCCTGTCCTACGGGCAGTTCACCGGGTACGCGCCGCGCGATTTGTGCGCGCTCTGGCCGGTGCCCGCGACGTCGTCACCCGCGCCGGCAGCGCCCGTCGCGCCGGGCAAGGTCGTCGTCGTCTCCACCACCCACGACCCGGCCACCCCGTATCAGGCCGGCGTCAACCTGGCCCGCGAGCTCGGCGCCGCCCTGATCACCTACGAGGGCACCCAACATACGGTGGTATTCAACGGCGACCAATGCGTCGACGGGGCGGTGGTCAGCTACCTGGTCGACGGGGTATCGCCGGGAAACTTGCGGTGTTCGGCGCGGTAGTAACACGGAGTTAACTGGCTTTGCATATTGTTCCAGGTATGGACCGACAAAAGGAATTCGTGCTCCGCACGCTGGAGGAGAGGGACATCCGCTTCGTCCGGTTGTGGTTCACCGATGTGCTCGGCACCCTCAAGTCGGTCGCGATCGCGCCCGCCGAACTCGAAGGCGCTTTCGAAGAAGGTATCGGCTTCGACGGGTCTTCCATCGAGGGCTTTGCCCGCGTCTCGGAATCCGACACCGTCGCCCACCCCGACCCGTCCACCTTCCAGGTGCTGCCATGGACCACCGCTTCCGGCCACCACCACTCGGCGCGGATGTTCTGCGACATCACCATGCCGGACGGCTCACCGTCGTGGGCCGACCCGCGCCACGTCCTGCGTCGCCAGCTCAGCAAAACCAGCGACCTCGGCTTCTCCTGCTATGTGCATCCGGAAATCGAGTTCTTCCTGCTCGAGCCGGGCCCCGAGGATGGCTCGACGCCCATTCCGGCCGACAACGCCGGCTATTTCGACCAGGCGGTGCACACCGCCTCCAACTTCCGTCGCTATGCGATCGACGCGCTGGAGTTCATGGGGATCTCGGTGGAGTTCAGCCACCACGAAGGCGCACCCGGACAGCAGGAGATCGATCTGCGCTTCGCCGATGCGCTATCGATGGCCGACAACGTCATGACGTTCCGCTACGTCATCAAAGAGGTCGCGCTGGAAGAGCGGATGCGAGCGACGTTCATGCCCAAGCCATTTGGGCAATACCCCGGCTCGGCCATGCACACCCATATGAGCCTGTTCGAGGGCGAGGTCAACGCGTTTCATAGCCCTGACGATCCGCTGCAACTGTCCGATGTCGCCAAGTCGTTCATCGCCGGGATTCTCGAGCACGCAAGCGAGATCAGTGCGGTTACCAACCAATGGGTCAACTCCTACAAGCGGCTGGTGCTCGGCGGGGAGGCACCTACCGCCGCGTCGTGGGGGGCGGCCAACCGGTCGGCATTGGTGCGCATTCCGATGTACAGCCCGAGCAAAACCTCCTCCCGGCGTATCGAGGTGCGCAGCCCCGACTCGGCCTGCAACCCGTACCTGGCGTTCGCCGTGCTGCTGGCTGCCGGGCTGCGCGGCGTCGAAAAGGGCTACGTGCTGGGTCCGCAAGCCGAGGACAATGTCTGGGACCTCACGCCCGAGGAGCGCCGCGCGATGGGCTACCGCGAGCTACCGTCTAGTCTCGACGAAGCACTTCGCGCGATGGAGAGTTCCGAGCTGGTCGCAGAAGCCTTGGGGGAGCACGTGTTTGACTTCTTCTTGCGCAACAAGCGTCAGGAGTGGGGCAACTACCGCAGAAATGTCACGCCCTACGAGCTGAAGACTTACATTTCCTTGTAGTTCTTCGCGCCCCCGGCTGGCGCGATCGCTTCGTCAAGTCCTAGGCAATCTGCGCTACCGTCGTGGTCGTGGTTCAACCCGTTACGGAGCGGTCGAAAGTACCCAGCGTCGGCCGGCTCGGGTTAGTCGATCCGCGCGCGGCTGCCAACCTGGCGAAGTTGGGCTGGAACACCGAAGCGCATGTCGACCTGCTGTGGTCGCTGTCGCGCGCACCGGACGCCGATGCCGCGCTGTGCGCGATCATCCGGCTTGCCGAAGCGCTCGGCGACGACTGGGACGAACTCAATGCGGCACTGCTGACCGACCGCGGCCTGCGTGGTCGGCTGTTCGCGCTGCTCGGGTCTTCGCTGGCGTTGGGTGATCACCTGATCGCCAATCCCCAGGCGTGGCATCTGCTGCAGGGCGATGTGAAGCTGCCGTCCACCGAGCAGCTGCGAGCCGCCTTCACCGAGTGCGTCGCGGACACCTCAGACGGCCTGAGCTCGGTGCCGTTGCGGCTGCGCATCCTCTACCGCAACCGGGTGATGGTGCTGGCCGCCCTGGATCTGGCGCCAACCGTCGAGAACGAACGGGTGCTGTCTTTCGCCTCCGTCGGTGCCCATCTGAGCGATATCGCCGACGCCGCGTTGGCGGCTGCGCTGACCCTCGCCGAGGCAGGCGTCTGCGGCGACGCCACACCGCCCCGGCTGGCTGTCATCGCGATGGGCAAATGCGGAGCGCGCGAATTGAACTACGTCAGCGACGTCGACGTGATCTTCGTCGGCGAGCATGCCGACGCGGTCGCTGCCCGCGTCGCCGGCGAGATGATGCGGGTGGCGTCTGAGGCCTTCTTCCAGGTGGACGCCGGGCTGCGCCCGGAGGGCAGCCAAGGCGAGCTGGTCCGCACCCTCGACTCGCATATCGCCTACTACCAGCGCTGGGCCAAGACCTGGGAGTTTCAGGCGCTGTTGAAAGCCCGGCCCGCCGCCGGCGACGCCGAACTGGGCAAGCAGTACGTCGCCGCGTTGATGCCGATGGTCTGGACCGCTTGTGAGCGTGAAGATTTCGTGCCCGAGGTTCAGGCGATGCGGCGGCGGGTGGAGCAACTGGTGCCCGCCGACATCCGAAGTCGCGAGATCAAACTCGGCAGCGGTGGGCTACGTGATGTCGAGTTCGCCGTGCAGCTGCTGCAGCTGGTGCACGGTCGCACCGACGATTCGCTGCACGTGGCATCGACGATGGATGCGCTGGCAGCCCTGGGGACCGGCGGCTACGTCGGCCGGGACGACACCGCCAACCTGACCGCGTCCTACGAGTTCCTTCGGCTGCTGGAACACCGGCTGCAGTTACAGCGACTCAAACGCACGCATATGTTGCCCGCCTTCGACGACGACGAGGCGCTGCGCTGGTTGGCGCGGGCCGCTCATATGCGACCCGACGGGCGCTTCGACGCGCTGGGTGTGCTGCGCGAAGAGCTGAAGCGGCACAGCCTGCGGGTCTCCCGGCTACACGCCAAGCTGTTCTACCAACCGCTGCTGGAATCGCTTGCGCCCGAAGGCCTGGAGTTCTCGCACGGCATGACGCCAGAGGCGGCGGAACGGCAGCTGGCCGCGCTCGGCTACGACGCTCCGCAAAGTGCAATGACCCACCTCTCGGCGCTGATCAACCAGAGCGGTCGCCGCGGTCGGGTGCAATCGGTGCTGCTGCCCAGGCTGCTGGACTGGCTGTCCGATACCCCCGATCCGGATAGCGGGCTGTTGGCCTACCGCCGGATCAGCGAGGCGATGGTCAACCAGCGTTGGTATCTGTCCACACTGCGGGACAAGCCGGCGGTCGCCAAGCGGCTCATGCATGTGCTGGGCACGTCGGCGTACGTGCCGGACCTGTTGATGCGCGCCCCGGAGATCATCCAGCACTACAGCGACGGGCCGGCGGGCTCGAAACTGCTTGAGGTCGACCCCGAGACGGTGGCCGGTGCATTGGTCGCCTCGGCGGCCCGGCAAACCGATCCGGTACGGGCCATTGCCGTCGCGCGCTCGCTGCGCCGTCGTGAGCTGGCCCGCATCGCCTCAGCCGATCTGCTGGGCATGCTCACGGTCACCGAAGTCTGTGTGGCACTTACCTCGGTGTGGGTTGCGGTGCTGCAGGCCGCCCTCGACGCGGTGATCCGCGCCAATCTGCCCTCTTCGGGTGAAGCCCCGGGTGTCATCGCGGTCATCGGAATGGGGCGACTGGGCGGCCGTGAGTTGGGCTACGGGTCCGACGCCGACGTGCTGTTCGTCTGCGAAGCTGTCGCGGGGGTCGAAGATTCGCAGGCGGTGCGCTGGGCGGCGTCGGTGGCCGAGCAGGTGCGGGCGCTGTTGGGCACCGCAAGCGCCGATCCGCCGTTGGAGATCGACGCCAACCTGCGGCCCGAAGGCCGCAGCGGCCCACTGGTCCGCACGCTGGCGTCATACGAGGCGTACTACGAGCAATGGGCGGAGCCCTGGGAAGTCCAGGCGTTGCTACGGGCCGACGCGGTCGCCGGTGACGCGGATCTGGGCCAGCGATTCCTGTTGATGGCCGACAAGACGCGTTATCCCGCAGGCGGGGTGTCCGCGGAGGCGGTGCTGGAAATTCGGCGCCTCAAGGCCCGGGTGGATTCCGAGCGGCTACCGCGTGGCGCCGATCCCAAGACCCACACCAAGCTCGGCCGGGGCGGTCTGGCCGATATCGAATGGACCGTGCAGCTGCTTCAGCTGCGGCATGCCCACGCGATCGAGGCGTTGCACAACACCTCCACGCTGGAGAGCCTGGATGCCATCGCCGCGGCCGAGCTGATCTCCGCCGAGGACGCCGAGCTGCTGCGGCAGACCTGGCTGACGGTGACCAGGGCCCGCAACGCGCTGGTCCTGGTTCGGGGTAAGCCGACCGACCAGTTGCCTGGACCCGGACGTCAGCTCAACACCGTCGCGGTCGCCGCCGGCTGGGAAAAGAGCGGGGACGGCGGCGCATTCCTGGACCACTACCTGCGGCTGACCCGACGCGCAAAAGCCGTCGTGCACAAGGTATTCGGTGATTGAGGCAGCCCCGAGTGCAGATACCCTACGAGGTGATGAGCGCCGACGAGCACGATCGGCTCGCTGGATTGTATGGTCCGCTGACCGACAGCGTGCGCGAGCTCATCGAGGCCACCCTTCGTACCGAGGCCGACCACGATGCCATCCAGGCCGCGCGGATCGCGATCCAAGCGGCGACGGACACGCTGCGCGGCAAGCAGCGCGATGAAACGCAGGTGGTGCGCTACGCGGTCGGCGGGCGGCCCGTCGTGTGGAGCAACGCGGTGATCGGCCTGCGCAACCCGATCGCGCCGCCGCTGACGATCCACCATGACGACGATGGCACCC
>NZ_JBATXN010000161.1:0-6667 GCF_049673265.1 Mycobacterium sp.
GATGCGTGGCGACCCGCTGCGCCCGGCTCTGCCGCGCTTGCGATCGCCACTACACTGGCTCGGTGGAGTCAGCTTCCCCCCGTCCGGTGCTGGTTGTCGATTTCGGCGCGCAGTACGCGCAATTGATCGCCCGGCGGGTGCGCGAGGCCCGGGTGTTCTCCGAGGTGATTCCGCACACCGCATCGATCGACGAGATCAAAGCCCGCGACCCGCAGGCGGTGGTGCTTTCCGGCGGACCGGCCAGCGTGTACGCCGAGGGCGCGCCACATCTTGATCCGGCATTGTTCGATCTGGGCGTGCCGGTGTTCGGCATCTGCTACGGATTCCAGGCGATGGCACAGGCCCTTGGCGGGGCCGTCGCGCGAACCGGCACCAGCGAGTATGGCCGCACCGAACTGAAAGTCGCTGGCGGTGAACTGCATTCGGATCTGCCCGAGACGCAGCCGGTGTGGATGAGCCACGGTGACGCCGTCACCTCCGCGCCGGACGGGTTCGAGGTGGTGGCGACCAGCGCCGGTTCGCCGGTGGCCGCCTTCGAGAACCGCTCCCGGCGGCTGGCGGGCGTGCAGTATCACCCCGAAGTCATGCACACCCCGCATGGGCAGCAGGTGCTCAGCCGGTTCCTGCACGAATTCGCCGGCATCGCGCCGGATTGGACGCCGGCCGGCATCGCCAGCGCGCTGATTGAGCAGGTACGCAACCAGGTTGGCGACGGCCACGCGATCTGCGGGCTATCCGGCGGGGTGGATTCCGCGGTGGCCGCCGCACTGGTGCAACGTGCCATCGGGGACCGGCTGACTTGTGTGTTCGTCGACCACGGGCTGCTGCGCGCGGGCGAGCGCGCGCAGGTGCAGCGCGACTTCGTCGCCGCTACCGGTGCCAACCTGGTGACCGTCGACGCGGCCGAGACATTCCTGGAGGCGCTGTCCGGGGTGACCAATCCCGAAGGTAAGCGCAAGATCATCGGACGGCAGTTCATCCGCTCGTTCGAGGGTGCCGTGCGAGATGCTTTGGGAAACAAAGAAATTGAGTTCCTGGTGCAGGGCACGCTGTATCCCGACGTGGTGGAGTCCGGTGGCGGCAGCGGGGCAGCGAATATCAAGAGCCACCACAATGTCGGCGGCTTGCCCGGGGACCTGAAGTTCAAACTCGTCGAGCCGCTGCGGCTGCTGTTCAAAGACGAGGTGCGCGCAGTCGGGCGCGAGCTGGGCCTGCCGGAGGAAATCGTTGCGCGCCAACCCTTTCCGGGCCCTGGTTTGGCGATCCGGATCGTCGGCGAGGTCACCGCGGCACGACTCGACACGCTGCGTGGGGCAGACTCGATCGCGCGCGAGGAGCTGACGGCCGCGGGTGTGGATCAGCAGATCTGGCAGTGCCCGGTGGTGCTGCTGGCCGACATCCGTTCGGTCGGTGTCCAAGGCGACGGCCGCACCTACGGCCATCCGATCGTGTTGCGGCCGGTGTCCAGCGAAGATGCCATGACCGCCGATTGGACCCGGGTGCCCTACGAAGTGCTGGAGCGAATCTCCACCCGGATCACCAACGAGGTCGTCGAGGTCAACCGGGTCGTGCTGGATGTCACCAGCAAGCCGCCCGGCACCATCGAGTGGGAGTAACCGGGCTTCTCGATTTCATAAGTTAGCTGGATCGTGCGCCGCTTGACGTTTGTCGGTGGGCAGGTGTTGACTGATTCTATCGAACATACATTCGAACATCATTGGTAACACCCGTTACACAGGAGGTGGTGATGACGGCGATTCTCGCCTCCGATCGGCCGCATCACACCCGTGCTGAACAGCTAAAACAGCTGCGGCGCCAAATGGCGGCGGTGGCGGGGGAGGTCGGCTCACCTCGGCACGCTCACACTCGCAGTCACACCGGCCCGGACGACCTGCTGCCGGAGTCGGAGACCAAACTGCCGATCCCGCAGCTCTTGGCTGATGTGCTGCCGGACGCGTTGCCACGGGGAACCGTTGCGGTGCTGTCAGGGGCCCGGTCGCTGCCGCTGAGCATGGTGGCCGCGGTGACGGCTGCCGGCGGTAACGCAGCCATTGTCGGCCAGCCGGATATCGGACTGCTGGCCGCCGTGGAAATGGGAGCGGATCTAAGCCGGCTTGCGGTGATCCCGGATCCAGGTGCCGATCCGGTGGAGGTGGCTGCGGTGCTCATGGACGGAATGGATCTGGTCGTGCTGGCTCTGGGCGGGCGTTCGGTGCCGCAGACCCGTGCGCGGGCGGTGGTGGCCCGCGCTCACCAGAAAGGCTGCACACTGCTGATCACCGATGGTGACTGGCAGGGGGCGTCGGTACGACTGGAGGCCCGGGTCTGCGGCTATGAGATCACCGCGAGTGAGCCCGGTTTCGGACGGATCGGCAAGGTGCTGCTCGACGTCTGTGCACGGGGACGGCGTATCAGGCGGATCCGGGCGGGGTAGCTGGCATGGCCTCCCGAGTACTGGCGATTTGGTGTATGGACTGGCCAGCAGTGGCCGCGGCAGCGGCCGCAGGCCTTCCCGCGACCGATCCGGTCGCCGTCACGCTGGCCAACCGGGTGATCGCCTGCTCATCGGCTGCCCGTTCGGCGGGAGTGCGGCGAGGATTACGGCGACGAGAGGCTGCGGCCCGCTGCCCCCAATTGCATGTCGTGACAGCCGATTCCGACCGCGATGCCCGTTTCTTCGAAGGGGTTATCGGGGCGGTAGACGATCTGGTGCCCCGCGCCGAGGTGTTGCGACCCGGGCTGTTGGTGTTGCCGGTGCGCGGGGCGGCCCGCTTTTTCGGATCCGAACAGCAGGCGGCCGAGCGGCTGACCGACGCAGTGGCCGCAGCCGGTGCAGAATGTCAGGTCGGGGTCGCCGACCAGCTGTCCACCGCGGTCTTCGCCGCCCGTGCCGGTCGAGTCGTCGAACCGGGAGAAGACGCGCGGTTCCTGTCGGCGCTGTCGATCCGGCAACTTGCCACCGAGCCCAGCCTGTCCGGTCCCGGACGGGACGAGCTAGCGGATCTGCTGTGGCGGATGGGAATTCGGACCATCGGACAGTTCGCCGCATTGCCGCGCACCGACGTGGCTTCCCGGTTCGGCGCCGACGCGGTAAGCGCGCACCGGTTCGCCCGCGGCGAACCGGAACGCGGACCGTCCGGGCGCGAGCCCCCGGCCGAACTGGATGCCGTGCTGCAGTGCGATCCACCGATCGACCGGGTTGATGCCGCGGCATTTGCCGGCCGCTCGCTGGCCAGCACGTTGCATGAGACGTTGATGGCCGCCGGGGTGGGGTGCACTCGACTGGCCGTACACGCCGTCACCGCCAACGGCGAAGAGCTGATGCGGGTGTGGCGATGCGCCGAGCCGTTGACCGAAGATGCCACCGCCGACCGGGTGCGCTGGCAGCTCGACGGGTGGTTGAACACCAGGACTATCGCGGACCGGCCCACCGCACCGGTGGCGCTGTTGCGGCTGCAGGCCGTGGAGGTGGTGTCGGCCGGTGCGCTGCAGTTACCGCTATGGGGTGGTCTCGGTGAAGAGGACAGGATGCGGGCCCGTCGGGCGCTGGTGCGCGTGCAGGGCTTGCTTGGCCCGGAGGCGGTGCAGGTTCCTGTGCTGTCCGGCGGTCGTGGGCCTGCCGAGCGGATTACGTTGACACCGCTGGGTGACGAGCCGGTGCCACGGGCAGATCCGGGTCGGCCGTGGCCCGGTCAACTGCCCGAGCCGTCGCCGACAGTGTTACTCGATGACCCAGTGGAATTGCTTGATGCCCAGGGTAACTCAGTTCGAGTGACCAGCCGCGGGTTGTTCTCCGCCGACCCGGCACGGCTGACATCTCGCGGTCGTGACGACCGGCTGCGTTGGTGGGCCGGGCCATGGCCGGTCGACGAACGCTGGTGGGATAACCGGCCTAGGGACGGAACGGGGCACAGTCGAACGGCCCGTGCCCAGGTCTTGCTGGAGGGCGAGCAAGCGATGCTGCTGTGCTACCGTCAACGGCGGTGGTATCTGGAGGGAATCTACGAATAAGCTTGCGCGCCATGGTATTCGACCGGTCGTAACGCCTCTGGTGTCAGATCCTTGAGCGAGGAGTACCCGTCGACGGCCATGATCAGGTCCGCTTCGGCCAGCAGCGAGCGCAGTACGTGCACGATGCCGTCGACACCGCCGAGCGCCAGACCGTAGGCATAAGGGCGACCGATGCCCACCGCGGTCGCTCCCATCGCGAGGGCCTTGATGATGTCGGCCCCGCTGCGAACACCCGAATCGAACAGCACCGGCAGCCCGTCGGCGGCCACGAGAACTCCAGGCAGGCAGTCCAGCGCCGGCAACCCGCCGTTAGCCTGGCGACCGCCGTGGTTGGAACAGTAAATGCCATCGGCACCAAGGTCTTTAGCGCGCCGGACATCGTCGGGGTGACAGATGCCCTTGACCATCAGCGGCAGACTGGTCTCCGCCCGGAGCCACTCCAGGTCGCTCCACCGGAACGGGCCACCGAAGATCGGCAGCTTGCGCACCGCGGCCTCGGTGGCGTCTTCGCCCGGTTGCAGTCCGGCGCGGAAGACCGGATCGGAGGTGTAGTTGCTCAGGCACCCGCTGGGCACCTGCGGGTAGTTCCCGGCGCTCAGGTCGCGCGGGCGCCACCCGGTCACCCAAGTGTCGAGGGTGACCGCGATGGCCTTGAAGCCGGCCGCCTCCGCGCGGTGCACCAGGCTGGTGGCCATCTCGCGGTCGGGGGGCGTGTACAGCTGGAAGAAGCCCGGGGTATCGCCGAGCTCCGGCGCGACATCTTCCATCGGGTCGGACGTGAGCGTTCCCACGAAGAACGGCACACCCGTGCGCGCAGATGCCCGCGCCGCGGCCAGGTCGCCGTGGCCGTCCTGCGCGCACACCCCGATGACGCCGATGGGTGCCATGAAGATCGGAGACGGGAACGATATCCCGAACAACTCGACCGACAGATCGCGCTGCTCGGGGGCGATTCCCATGCGGGGGAACAAACCCCAGCGCTTGAAGGCCTCGCAGTTGGCTCGCTGGGTGTGTTCGTCGCCGGCCCCGCCGGCGACGTATCCCAGCACTTTCGGCGGCATCGCGGCCGATGCTTTTGCCTCCAGCTCCTCGAATCTGATCGGATACGGCGGCTGCCGGCCGGCCTGTCCCTGCTCGTATAGCTCAGTCTGATAATCGACGAACGCCATGGACTTGCGGGTACCCCGCGATCAGTACACCAAACGCGTGGCCGTGCGTGACGAACGCGTTCAGCCGAGTTGCCGCGCGAAGGGCCCTACCCGGTCGATGAACCGGTCGAAGAACGTTGCCGGATCGACTCCAACACCGATCAGCGCGTTGGGCTTTCGACCCCAGCGTCCCGACCAATCGGTCACCGTCATGCCGCGGGTCAGCGTCCCCGTCAGCTCGACATCCACCGTCGCCTGCCTTGTTGCGAGCAGCGGCGGATCCAGTGCTACCGCCGCCGCCAGCGGATCGTGCAGGTGCGCCTGGTAACCGTGGCCGAGGTCGTAGTAGGACTCCAGATAGAACCGCAGCGCGTCCTCGATCACCCGAATCAGGGGGTTGGACGCCGACGACCGGGTGCCCCGGTCATCGTCGACGCTCAGCACGGTCGTCGTCGTGTCCGCAGCCGCCGCCAGCCTGGCCAGGATTTCCGGTGTTACCGAAATGTTCCGGGTCACGTCGAGGCCGCAGAGGATCGGAAGATTCTGCGGTTCAGCAGCTTTCACCTCTGTCGAGGCCCACGCGGCGAACACTTCCGCCGCCGCCTCGGGATCCACGCCGATGTTCCATTCAGCCACTGGATTGGTGTTGCCGCGGTAGTCATAGGCGCCACCCATGATCACCAGGCGACGCAGCAGCGTCGGCAGCTCAGGTTCTTTGCGCAGCGCCAACGCCAAGTTGGTCAGCGGGCCGGTGGCCAGCCCGATCAGCTCTCCCGGGTGGGCACGCGCCGCCTCGACCCACGCCGTCGCCGCATCGCTGCCGGTGAGCTGGCGTGACGTCGATGGCAAGTCCGCATACCCCAAACCCCTTGGCCCGTGCACTTTCCCGGCCGGAAGCGCGGGGGAGTTCAACGGGTGGTCGACACCTTTGGACACCGGCACGCCGTCGATCCGGCACAGCTCGAGCAGGCCGAGGTTGTTCTCACAGACTTGATCCACGCCGACGTTCCCGCCGGTCGACGCGATACCTACCAGGTCGGCCTCCGGGCTGGCCAGCAAGTACACCAGTGCGATTGCGTCGTCGACTCCGGTGTCGACGTCGGCGAATACCGGAGACGCGCTCACAGCGCTCACGATACCGAGACGCAAATCGTCCGCGGCAGAAGCCGAGGCGTTGCTGCGATCGCGGACGGTCGGAATCGCTGTTTTGGTCCTGGTAGGGAGAAATCGGCATACGGTGGCGATACCGAGCGCCCAAGGATTTTCCAAGGCGTTCGCTTCATCCTTTGCTTCCCTGGCTGGAGTCGGCACGGAACGTTGACAACAGCGGTTCGCGGAAGGTTCGCAATAGCCGAGAAACAACGCCGCGAAAGCGGTGACGAGGCGGAGGCGGCTAAAGCCGCGCCCGGGATCCCACTCGGTCTTGGGTTGGTCCTCGTCGGTGCGGCGGCGATGGCTATCGCGGCGTTTTTGCCGTTTGCGCAACCGGTTTACGGGCTGCCTGTTCT
>NZ_JBATXN010000162.1:0-6343 GCF_049673265.1 Mycobacterium sp.
GTGCCCGCGATGCGAGCGGTGTAACGGCGACCACGCTCGTCGCTGCGAGCGCGGCAGCCGCCAACGCGTACGGACGTGAAATGGTGTTCAACCCGTCTCCCCTTCTGCGTCGATATGACCCAAGTCGGGGAACCGTAACGTGAAGAAATCCTGTGCAGAGCCGGGATTCGAAACACTCAGGCGGGCTTCATAGAATCATGCGCTCCTCGTCAGCCCAATCCTGACGAGGAGCTCAACAGGCGCGGCTAGCGGCTGCGCGGCAGCGGACCACTCACCGTCAGGGGAAGCGATACTTCTCCCGCTGCGCCCTTCATGGCAACGGTCCACGGACCATTGGAATTCAAGGTGAGCCGGAGCTGGAAGCAGGCAAAGCCCGCATCCGCGTTCGTTAGGTTTGCCGGCAGCTCGCGGTGCATATGGATGGGTTGTCCATCATCGGGCGGCGAAACCTCTATGACAACCAGGCGATCTTCCCCGCCGGTGTCCCCTTGGGTCAACACCGCGAGGTCAAACTGCGCTACTCGGTCGGGGCCGACTTTGTACTTGCTTATCACGCCGCCCTGGACGTTCAGCTTGTTGTCAAACGCTTCGGTCTTCTCGGCCAGGAACGCCCCGCTTATCCTCATGCGTCCCAGTATCTATAAAAACTGGTGCGCCGTACTGGGATTCGCGCTACGTCCATCGGCAAGATCGCGCCGGGTAGCCAGTACTCACGCGCGAGCTTTACAGTGAGGCGTCTTTTTGTAAAGATGCATCGGTGGCGGGTGGGGTTCTACCGGTTCTCGGCTTGGCGGCGCATTTGGGCCGCGGAATGCAACGTGTGGCAACCGATGCCGTCATCGGTCGGATGCGGTCGCTACCGCGGACGATCAGTGACCTTGATGCGCAATCGCTTTCGAACATCATGGGACGCCGAGTGACGTCGGTATCGGTGATCGGTGGCGACACAGGGACATCGTCGCGAGCACGCCTGGCATTGACCGGCGACGATGTTCCGGCCTCGGTCTTCGTCAAGATGCCGGCGGAGACCGTCGCCACCCGGATGATAGGCGAGCTGGGCCGGCTCGCACAGACCGAAGTGCTCTTCTACCGCGAGCTGTCGTCACAACTCACCGGCGTGCCGACGGCATACGGGTCGGCATTCGACTCGCTGACCGGTCGCTTTGTGCTGGTGCTGGAAGACCTGGCGGTTGATTCCTGCGAGTTTCCCGATACCCTACATCCGCTCGACCACGACCGGGCGACCATGATCGTCGAGCTGCTTGCCGAGTTGCATGCGACATTCTGGGAACGCCTGCCGCCCAAGGCAAATGGTGGTCCGCTCGGCTGGATCTACTCTGCCTCAGATGATCACACGTCGCTGCTCACCGGTCCGCTGTTGAACACCTCGGCTCGCCGTCTGGCCGAGCGAACCTCCATCCGCGTAGAAGACGGCCGGTTCATCATCGACAACTATCGCGCCGTCGCGAAAGTGATTGACAGAAAGCCGAACACGGTGATGCATGGCGATGCGCATCCCGGCAACGTCTACTTTCGCAATGGCGATGCGGGATTGCTCGATTGGCAGGCGGTCCGACGAGGACATCCCGGCCGCGAACTGGCCTACACACTGATCACCAGCATGACCACCGCCGACCGTCAGCGCGGCGAACGCGACCTACTCGCCGTCTATCGCCAAGCCCTGGCGGCCGGACGCGGCCCCGAGTTGGATCCCGACGACCTCTGGCTGCGCTATCGACAGGGCTCGCTGTACGCGTACGTTGCATCGGTGATCACCGCCGGGATGGGCGGCATGCAAGCCGAAAGCATCGCACTGGAAGGCGTTGAGCGCGCCGTGGCGGCATTGGCTGATCTCGGGACCGTAGCGGCACTCAAAGAGTCGTTGTCGCCGTAGGTTGTCTAGCCATGAAGCTGACGGTTCTCGGTAGCGGTGGATGGATCCCGACCAGCTTCCGGCAGACGAGCTGCTACCTGATCACCTCCGGCACCGAGGCTTTGGTGTTAGACGCCGGAACCGGTCTGGGTGCGCTGCACATCAACCCCTCGCTGCTCGATGGTGTCGAGACGGTGACCCTGGCGCTCAGCCACTTTCACCTCGACCACGTGAGCGGGCTCGGCTTCGTCAGCGCTCGCGGCGTGGCCGGCCGGGAACTGACGGTCGCGGGCCCGGGCTCGCTGTCCTACGGCCGGCCCACCCGCTCGATCGTGGAGGAACAGCTTCTCGCGTCCCCTCTACAAACGTCCTCGCCGGTGGCGTCGGCCCGTTGGGCGGAGTTGGGTTGGGACACTTTGAGTTTCGCCGGCCATGAGCTCATGACGTGGGAGCAGACCCGACACCCATTGCCCTCGGCGGGCTTTCGGGTAGGGGACCGTTTCGCGTACTGCACCGACACCGAGTTCGACCCGGAGACCATCCGCCGCACGGCGGGCGTGACCACGCTGCTGCATGAAGCGTGGGAGCCGGTCGATGCCGAGCGCGGCCACACCTCCGGTGACGAGGTGGGCGCCATCGCCGTCGAGGCCGGTGTGTCACGGCTGGTGATCACCCACCACCATCCCCTCCCCGGCGTGCCCGAACGCACCGCGGCTGCCGCGCAGGCGCGGTTCGCCGACGCTGTCTCGGCCGCCGATGGCGCGGTTGTGGAGCTGTAAATAGCCCATTGATGACCACGATTTGGTCACAAACAGGCGCTTCTATCCGGCGGTCATTGCGACCCGGAGCGGTGCGTTGTCGCAGGTAGTGGCCCCTTTCTACCCGCACGGTAGGCTTGAGGTCGTTACTTGGCTCACTACGCGTTGCACAGCAATCTGCCGCATACTGAACGCCAAGCATTAAACGTCCGCGCAAACTGCAACCGGGGGTCACGCGCGGCACCCATAGGCAATCGAGGTTGTGGTGGCTGACCTGCAGCGATCCAGCGCTAAGCACCGCCATCGTGCCACGCCCGTAGCGCGGCGCGGGCGCGCATTGGTGCACGCCTGCTGGGTATTGGTGGCAGTGGCCGCGGTGCTGGCAACCGGGTCGGGATGGTGGATGGCCCACGGCGTACTCGGCGGAATCACCGTCTCCCAGGCGCTGAGTTCCGAGGATCCGAAGTCCACCGGCGACGCGATGAACGTCCTGCTCATCGGGCTTGACTCGCGAAAGGACCAAAACGGCAACGACCTGCCGTCGGCCGTACTCAAACACTTGCACGCCGGCGACTCCGACGATGGCGGATACAACACCAACACCTTGATCCTTGCGCATGTCAGCGCCGACGACCGGGTGACCGCGTTCTCGATCCCCCGTGACGACTGGGTGTCGTTCACCGGAGTGCCGGGCTACAACCACATCAAGATCAAAGAGGCCTACGGGCTCACCAAGCAGTACGTCGAGCAGAAACTCATCAACAAAGGTGTGAGCAACCAGAAGGAGCTAGAGACAAAGGGCCGCGAAGCTGGACGCGCTGCGACGTTGAAGGCGGTGCGGAGCCTGACCGGAGTGCCTATCGACTACTTCGCCGAGGTGAATCTGGCCGGTTTCTACGACCTGGCCCAGAGTCTGGGCGGCATCAACGTATGCCTGAAGCACGCCGTGTACGACTCTTATTCCGGGGCCGACTTCCCGGCCGGGCGCCAGACGCTGGATGCCGAACAGGCGCTGTCGTTCGTGCGCCAACGCCACGGCCTGGAAAACGGTGACCTTGACCGCACCCACCGTCAGCAGGCTTTCCTCTCGTCGGTCATGCGCCAATTGCAGGACTCGGGGACCTTCACCGATCTGGGCAAGCTCAAGGGCTTGATGACGGTGGCGCGCAAAGACGTCGTGTTGTCGTCGGGCTGGGACGAAGACCAATTCCGCCGGATGGGCGCGCTCGCGGGCGGCTCTATCGAATACCGGACGCTACCCGTGGTGCGCTACGACAACATCAACGGCCAGGACGTCAACATCGTCGACCCGGCCGCGATCAAGGCTGAAGTAGCCGCCGCCTTCGGCACCTCCTCGGAGGGCACGACGACGACCACCTCCGAAGCACCGAGCGCGTCGACTGTGGTCGACGTGATCAACGCCAGCAACACCAGCGGGCTCGCCAACCAGGTAGCGCGGGCGCTGAAGAAGGGTGGCTACAGCACCGGCGCGATCCGCGACCGCGTTCGCGGAGAGCCCACCGCCACCTCGATCGAATACGCCCCCGGCGCCGAGAGCGACGCACGTAACGTGGCGACGTTGCTAGGCATCGATGCACCGGACCAACCCAATCGCAAGCTCCAGTACGGTCACGTCGAAGTCGTCGTCGACGACAACTACTCCGCGCCGTCCCAGGACGAATCCACTTCCAGCTCGGCCTCAAGCCTTTCCGACGGTTACGGCTATAGCCGATCAAGCACGGAGTCCACCGAGCCGAGCCCCGATCAGGGTGCACCAATCGACGGCGGCGGCGTGCCCTGCGTCAACTAAGCTCGGCGTCCTTTCGCAACAAGAACGCCAGCACGGCGCTTTCGAAGGCCTCTTTCGCCTCGATCATCGTCCAGTGACCGCAGTTCGGGAACACGTGCAATTCGGCATTGGGAATGGTGCGCATCGGGAGCAATGCCATGTCCAGCGGGCTGACTCGGTCGTCGCGGCCCCACGTGATCAGGGTCGGCGCCTTGACCCGGTGCATCATCGCCCACGGCTGCGGCCCCTTGGACGATTCCATGGCTTTCATCATCTGCGCGAAGGCTTCGCTGCCGTACATCCGTCGCGCCCCGGCCAGTGTCTTCGGGTCGGTGGCATGCGTCCAGCGCTCGTCGATAAGTTCCTCGGTCACCGTCGCCGGGTTATAGACCATCGAATGCAGCCAGCGCACCAACCGCTCCCGGGTCGGCTCGTCGGTGAACTCCTGCAGCAGCCGGATGCCTTCTGGCGGGCCAGGACTCAGGATGTTGCGACCGATGCCGCCGATCGTGACCAGGCGACGCACCCGCTCGGGGTGAGCTATCGCGAAGTTGATTGCGACACCACCGCCCATTGAATTGCCGACGATGTCGACGGTGTCCAGGCCGAGCGCGTCGACGAAGCGCACCAACCCGTCCAGTGCGGTGATCATGGGGTGGCCGCCGAAATCGTCGCTGACGCCGAAGCCGGGAAACTCCAAAATCAGACATCGAAAGAATTCGGCGAACGCGCCCAAGACGCCGCGGAAGTTGCGCCATCCGGTCACACCGGGCCCGGAACCGTGCAGCATCAGCAGAGGCAGGCCACTTCCTGCTTGGTGATAGCGCAGAACTCCTGCGTCGGTGGTGATTTCACGCAAGGTGCCCTCGTACGTCAGCTCCGTCACGCGTGCGTTCCGCCGTCGATGCGGATTTCGGTGCCGGTGATGAACGCGCCGTCGTCGGACACCAACATGGCGATGACGCCGGCGACGACAGCCGGATTGGCCATCCCGGCGCCGCTGGATTCCTCGGTGGTGGGCATGATCGGCATCAGCCGGGTGAACAGCGTCCAGTCCACATCTTGCGGAATGTATCCGCCTGTGGCATCGGTAATTCCGGACTTGATGCTTCCGGGTGCCACGCACACCGCGCGCAGTCCCTTGCTCGCGTACTCGAGCGCCAGCGCATGGGTGAAGGACTGTACCCCGCCCTTGCTGGCCGCGTAGGCCGCCATGTAGGGATGGGCGAACGACGCCGACGTCGAGCTGAAGTTGACGATCGCGCTGCGCGGATTTTGCAACAGGGCGGGCAGCGCTTCGCGGACCACCAGGAAGGTCCCGGTCAGGTTGATACCGATGATCTGATTCCACAGCTGCAGGTCCATCTGGTCGGTGTGCACCGCGCGCAGAATGCCGGCGGCGTTGACGAGTGAATCCAGGCCGCCCAACGTATCCACCGCCGAGCGCACGCCGTCGATGACCGAGTTCTCATCGCCGATGTTCATCTCCAGCGTGGTCAGCCGGTCACCGGCCCCGATTTCGCCGGCCCGGGCGCGGGTCTTGTCCAACCCGTCAGCGGCGACGTCGGCGGCCACCACCGCGGCGCCCTCGTCCAGCAGGCGCAGCGCGGTGGCCTGCCCGATGCCCGAGGCGGCACCGGTCACCAGGATCCGGTTGCGTTCTAGTCGCTTCATCTGCACTCCTGTCTGGTATCAATGGCCCATAACGTATTTCACGGTCGGCCCCGCGGTCCAGCCGCCATCCACGGCGATCTCTGCGCCGGTGACATAAGCGGCGTCGTCGGACAGCAGATAGCCCACGGCGCCGGCAATCTCCTCGGGCACCGCCACCCGTTCCATCGGCGTGTTCGGATAGTTGCCTTCGCCGACTTGGATGCCGACATGTGCGGTCATCGGGGTGTAGGTCATGCCGGGGTGCACCGA
>NZ_JBATXN010000163.1:0-2335 GCF_049673265.1 Mycobacterium sp.
GGCAAGTCGGCGACAGGCCACCCGGCAACCGGGGCTGCCGCCGGCGCCACCAACGGCGACGCGGGGACCTCAGCGGCTCCCGCCGCCGGCACCGCGACAGCGAACTCCGGCGACGGCGCACACAGCACACGGCGCCGCCGCCGACGCCCCCGCAAGTCGGCGGGCGTGGCCGCCAATGCCAACTGAACCGGTGTCGCCCGACGCCTGATGGTCAAACCGGAACGCCGCACCAAGGCCGACATATTGGCCGCGGCAGCGATCGCAGCGGTGGTCGCGGTGGTTGCGGCGTTGATCTGGTGGACCAGCGATGCCCGCGCCACGATCAGCCGGCCCGGGACAGGAACTGCGCCCAGCCCGAGGTTGGCCCACCAGGTGCCGGATTCACTCAAGCAGCTCTGGACCGCCCCGAACGCGCCGACCGAACAGCCAGTGGTGGTCGCCGGAACCGTCGTGACCGCCGACGGACGCGCCGTGCAAGGGCGTTATCCGGACACCGGCAAGGTGCGGTGGAGCTACTCGCGCGGCACCGATCTGTGCGGGGTCACCGGGGTCTACCGCTTCGCCGTCGCGGTCTACCGCGACGACCGCGGTTGCGGTCAGGTCAGCACGATCGACGGATCCACCGGACGCCGCGGACCCGCCCGAAGCAGCTACGCCGACCAGCGTGTCCGGCTGACTTCCGACGGCACCACGGTGTTGTCGGCGGGTGATACCAGGCTGGAGCTGTGGCGCTCCGACATGGTCCGGATGCTCCCCTACGGCGAAATCGACGCTCGGGTCAAGCCGTCCTCGAAGGGACTGCACACCGGCTGCCGCTTCGTTTCGGCGGCTGCCAGCTCGGCGGCGGTATCGGTCCTCGGCGCGTGCGGCAGCCAGGTGGATCTGCGGCTCACCCTGCTGCGCCCCAGCAAGGAGGAAGACGAGCCGGAGGTGCGCGACGTCCCCGAGCCGGGGATCGGCGTGGGTTCCGGCGCCCGGGTGCTGACGGTCGCTGAGACCAAGACGCTGCTGTATCTGCCTGCGCCGCAGCCCAAAGTCGATGTGGTCGACGAGAGCGGGGTGACCGTGGCGAGCACGCTGCTGCCCAAGACGCCGTCGGCGGCCAGCGTCGTGTCGCGACCCGGCAACCTGGTGACGTGGTGGACCGGCGACAAGGTGATGGTGTTCGACGGGGCGACACTGGCCTACCGCTATTCGATTGCGGCCGCTGGGCCTTCGGTTCCGGTGGGGCCGGCGACGATGATGGCCGGCAAGTTGCTGGTGCCCGTCACGAATGGCATCGCCGTTTGTGATCCGGTCACCGGCACCGGCGAAGGTTTCCTGCCGGTGCCCCGGCCGCCGGCCAGCTCCCCGGTGATCCCGACCGTTTCGGGTGTGCAGGTGCTCGAGCAGCGCGGCAATACCCTGGTCGCCTTGGGCTGACCTCAGGCGTCGATGGTGAACGTCGGCAGCGCTTTGCCCGACTTCCAGTGTTTGAGCAGCATCTCGGCCAACTCTCGATAAGCGGAGGCGCCCTTATTCTTACGCGCGGCCATCACCGACGAGCCGGAGGCGCTGGCTTCGGCGAAGCGCACCGTCCGCGGAATCGGCGGCGCGAGCACCGGCAGGTCATAGCGGTCGGCGACATCGAGCAGCACGTCGCGGGTGTGGGTTGTGCGCGGGTCGTACAGCGTCGGCAACGCGCCCAATAACCGCAGCCCGGGGTTGGTGATCTGCTGCACGTCGGCGACCGTGCGCAGGAACTGGCCGACGCCGCGATGCGCCAACGTTTCGCATTGCAACGGCACGATGACCTCGTCGGCGGCCGTCAGCCCGTTGAGGGTGAGCACGCCCAGCGACGGCGGACAGTCGATGATGACCACGTCGAACTGGTCGCCGAGCTTGTCGAGCGCCCGTTTGAGCGCATACTCGCGGCCGGCCCGCATCAGCAGCATCGCCTCAGCGCCGGCGAGGTCGATGTTGGCCGGCAGCAGCGTCATACCCTCCGCGGTGTCGACCAAGGCGACGTCGGGGTCCACCTCACCAAGCAAGACCTCATGCACCGACACCGCCAACTTGTCCGGGTCTTGGCCCAGCGAGAAAGTCAGGCAGCCCTGCGGGTCGAGATCGACGAGCAGCACCCGCCGGCCCGCGTCCATCATCGCCGCGCCCAGCGAAGCCACCGTCGTCGTTTTGGCCACCCCGCCCTTCTGGTTGGCCACCGCCAATACTCGGGTGTTCGTCACAGGGGCCGCTCCTCTTCTACTTCGTCGCCACGGGCGTGCTATGGCCATCCTGGCATTAACCCCATGGTGCCCGCGCGCGGATCGCCCTGAGTCTCAGGCACAATCGGTCA
>NZ_JBATXN010000164.1:0-1996 GCF_049673265.1 Mycobacterium sp.
ACCGTATCCGCTCGCTCCGGGGTATCTGTGAGGCCCGGGTGAGGTGCTCGTAGCTCGCCCACGGGATGGCCTGCGGTCCCAGTACCGCGATCTCCGCGGCCGGCACACCGTAGACGCGCAGCGTGTCGAAAGTAACGAAGCTGCCGATGCCGCCGCCGACGCTGACTAACGCAACGTCGACGACCGGAATGCCGGCGCCGGCGACCATGTCGTCGGTCCAGACATCGGTGTCGATCAGCGCCGGGGTCAGTTCGCCGCGCATACCTGCCTCCTGTCTGAGGGCCTCGGCAACGTTGGCCGGGTAGTGTCGGCGCGCGAGATCACCGTATCCCCCGGGGGTGAGAGCCGCGGCCGCATTCGCGATGGGCAGATGTCGAAACTGCTCGTCGGCGAAGCGGCGGTTTGGAAGAGCGGCCAGTGAAATGCCTCACGATCACCCCACACCGGGCAGTGTTTCCAGCCCTCAGGCGTTGGCAGACGGTAACGGCCACTAAATCCGGCGGTGGCCTCTAGCTAGCGAGGCTGATTTGCAGCAAACCCGGGGCTTTTCCACCTTGTTTCCTGAGGGGATCAAGGGGTATGCAACGACCATGTTGCTGTCGTTTATCTTCGCCGCCACGGCGCTGGCGGCGACGCTGACCCTGGCCGCGCCGGCGCAGGCCGCGATGATCGACACCCGTTTCGATATCTGCTCGGCGCTGCGCAACGGCACAAGCCTGGCCAGCATTGAGACCACCCTCGAGGCTCGCGGCTACACCGCATCTAAGGCCGGCGCCCTGACCGGCACGACCATTCGCCAGCAGTGCCCGGATCAAGCCGCTGGTGTGATGGCGCAGTTAGGCCGGCAGCGCGGTTAGGCCACAACCGGTCTTCCACCTGTCACCATTGCCGTGTGAGCGCCGCAATTTGGGTGATATTGATTTTCGTGGCCATTGGCATCGTGGTCGAAAGCCTTCTTCGGCTTAGGAAGTGGCTGAACAACTCGCCGCCCATCCCAGGACCCAAAGAGCCGCCTGAGAACGACGCCTGAAGGACGCCGGTTAGCAGCCCACCTCGATCTTGAACGGTGCCGTAAGTGAGATGCGTGGATCGTTGTGCTGAGATCCTTCGGCCGTGCCCGTGATGGTGTAGGTGCCATTGGCGAAAGTGGCTTTCGCATCACCGGCTCCCACATCGGCAACGCCGGTGAAACCCGCGAAGTTGTCGATATTGACCGATTCAAGCTTCGGCTTCTCCGAATCGAGCTTGAGCAACACCCGGACGTTCGCCGGCGCGGCGGAGATGTTCGCGGTCAACAACCACTGCACCTGATTACAGGTGATGGCGTGCGAGGTGCGGGTCTTGTCGTCGACCGTGATTCGAGCGGTCTTCTGCGCCACTTTGTCCGAATGTGTAGAGCAACCCGCGCAGGACGCCACCACCAGCAGAACGGTCCCTACCGCGGTAATGAACCGACTTCTCACCGCGCACCTCCATCCCGACAGCCGCTTGGGCGCGTGCCGTCGTCGCACGCTTTTTCTACCAGCCGCAAGGCCGCCCGCGGGAGTGAATGTGCGTGGTCGCCTAGGTGAGCGAGATTCGGCCCATCAGCAAGTCGATGATCGGCTTGCCGGCTGCGAAAGTTCCGGTATTCGATGAACTGACGTGGCCGTAGTCGACGAGCAGGGTGACACCGTTGACGCCAGCGGCGGCGTCACTGTTCAGAAACGCCATCACGTTGCCCATCTGCTCGGGCGTGTGCGTCGCGGTGCCGGTGGCCTCCCGGTAGTCCTGCGCGAAGGTTAGCCACAGGTCAGCGTTGGCCCGTGCCAGGGGAGTATCCGTCGGTCCCGGGCAGATCGCGTTGATGCGCACGCCCTTGGCCAGGAACGGAAATGCGTGGGTCGCCACGTAGGCATTGATGGCCTGCTTGCTGGTGCCGTAATGGCCGAATGAGTCCGCCTCGTGTGCCTTGACCCACGCGTCCGCCGTCTCGAAATCGGGCGTGGCCAAGAAC
>NZ_JBATXN010000165.1:0-10779 GCF_049673265.1 Mycobacterium sp.
TCCAGGGCACCGTCGGTGCGGTCAGCCTGATCCCGGACGCGCTCACGCCGCACGAACAGGCCGTCTACACCAACATCGCGTTCATGGAATCGGTGCACGCGAAGAGCTACAGCTCGATCTTCTCGACCCTGTGCTCCACCGCGGAGATCGACGATGCGTTCCGGTGGTCCGAGGAGAATGTCAATCTGCAGCGCAAAGCCGAGATCGTGATGGAGTACTACCGCGGCGACGAGCCGCTCAAGCGCAAAGTGGCCTCCACACTGCTGGAGAGCTTCCTGTTCTACTCCGGCTTCTACTTGCCGATGTACTGGTCGAGCCGGGCCAAGCTGACCAACACCGCCGACCTGATCCGGCTGATCATCCGCGACGAAGCCGTCCACGGCTACTACATCGGATACAAATTCCAGCGCGGGTTGGCCCTTGAGGACGCGGCCAGGCAGGCCGAGCTCAAGGACTACACCTATGAGCTGCTTTTCCAGCTCTACGACAACGAGGTGGAATACACCCAGGACCTCTACGACGAAGTCGGGCTCACCGAGGACGTCAAAAAGTTCCTGCGCTACAACGCCAACAAGGCGCTGATGAACCTCGGCTACGAGGCGTTGTTCCCGCGCGACGAGACCGACGTCAACCCGGCCATCCTGTCCGCGTTGTCACCCAATGCCGACGAAAACCACGACTTCTTCTCCGGATCGGGCTCGTCGTACGTGATCGGCAAGGCCGTCGTCACCGAAGACGAGGACTGGAACTTCTGACCAGCGGATCACTGATGGGTCTGCGGCTATTACTCCAACCCGCGTGGTTGCGATTCCTGGTGTGGGCGTTCGTCTTTGCGGTGGTGTGGGGTCTGTTTACCAGCCTGCAGTCGAGCTATGAGTTCGAAAGCGCCGTGCTATCAGCGATCGTCTTCGGTGCCGCCCTCGGCGGGTACTTCACGTTTGTGACACAAGGTATGCATCGGGCAGCGCTAGAGGCGATAGCCGGATTGGACCAAGCCGGACGCTCCCAGTCAATCGACGCCGTTCTGCACGGTGGTTCGCCTCACGATGCCGATGTGCGGGCAGCCGCGACGCGTCTTGGTAGGGTCCTCCTGCGCAACAGGTCTGCCGATCAACTTCGGCGCGCCGAACGGTGGACGTGGGTGATGTACGTCGTCGTGTTGGCGGCAGCCGCAGCCGCAGCGGCGAGCATTTCCAGCGACCGGCTGTACTTCCTTGTGATTGCCATACTTTGGGCAATTGCCATCCCGATCTCCTTGCTCCGCGGTCGACGCATCCAACGCAATGTCGCGCTGCTCGCCGGAGGCTCCAACTAGCCGGCGCTGACCGGAGCACCGCCTAAACAGATGAACGATGCGTGAATTGTGTGAATGGTTGGCCGCCACGGTAGCGCCGCTGACCCACCTTTCGTGACACTGAGGACGTGGCGATAACACCATCTTCTACGGCAGCCTTTTTCCGTTCGGTGATCCGGTGGCTGCAAGTCGGCTACCCCGAAGGCGTGCCTGGCCCGGACCGCGTGCCGTTGCTTGCGCTGTTGCGCAGCACACCGCTCACCGAGGATGAGATCACCGAAGTAGTCGACGCCATCGACGAGGAGGTCGAGGGCGAGATCCACCGCGACGTGATTGCAGACTTCATCTCGGACATGACGCAATTCGACGCCGGTCCGGAGAACGTCGCACGGGTGGCCGCGAGGCTAGCCGCGGCCGGCTGGCCGCTGGCGGGCATCGCAGCCGACGGGACTTCCAGCGATGCTTCTAACGGGGAAGCTGCAGCCGCCTCACAAGCTTGACGTGTCGATCACGAAGCGGTAGCGAACGTCGCTGGCCAGTACGCGCTCGTAGGCCTCGTTGACATAGTCGGGTTCGATGACTTCGATTTCCGGCGTCACGTCGTGCTCGGCGCAGAAGTCCAGCATCTCCTGCGTCTCGGCGATGCCGCCGATGTTCGAGCCGGACAGACTGCGTCGCGCCAGTGCCAGCGGGAACGCCGGCACCTCCATCGGGTGCTCGGGGATACCCAGCTCGACGAGTGCGCCGTCAACGTCGAGCAGGTTCAGATAGTCGCCGAGATTGAGATTGGCCGAGACGGTGTTGAGGATCAGGTCGAAGCTGCCGCGAAGCTTCTTGAAGGTGTCCCGGTCGGAAGTGGCGTAGTAGTGGCGAGCGCCCAGCCGCAGTCCGTCCTCCATCTTCTTCAGCGACTGCGACAGCACCGTCACCTCGGCGCCCATCGCCGCGCCCAGCTTGACGCCCATGTGACCCAGCCCGCCCAGGCCGATGATGGCCAGCCGCGTGCCCTGTCCTGCTTTCCAATGCCGCAGCGGCGAGAACAGCGTGATACCGGCGCACAGCAGCGGCGCGGCTTTATCCAGCGGCAGCGAGTCCGGGATGCGCACGACGAAGTTTTCTTCGACGACTATCGCCTGGCTGTAACCGCCCTGCGTTGGTGTGCCGTCTTTGTCGACGGAGTTATAGGTGAAAGTTGCGCCCGGCTTGCAGTATTGCTCGAGTCCGGCCTTACAGCTGCTGCACTTTCCGCACGAGTTCACCATGCAACCCACGCCAACGTGGTCGCCCACCTTGTATTTGGTGACCTCCGAGCCGACGGCACTCACCACGCCGGCAATCTCGTGGCCGGGAACCACCGGGTAATTGGGTTGGCCCCATTCGGCTTTGACGGTGTGGATGTCGGAGTGGCAGATGCCCGCGAACTTGATGTCGATGGCCACGTCGTGCGGGCCGGGGTCGCGGCGGGTGATGGTGGTCTTGGTCAGCGGCGCGGTCGCCGAGCTAGCGGCATATGCGGAAACAGTGCTCATCGGTAATCCTCTTGAGTGCGCTTATTTCGCTATCGAATTCTATTGGACCCGACCAGATTAGCATAGATAGACTATGTATTCTGCGCGGTGCGGTGGACATCACAAACCCGCGGGGGTGTTAATTGATCGGCGCGTTGACCCATCGCAGGTCGTCGACCACACCGCGGGCCGCAACGACGCCCTCGCCGGTCTGCCATATTTCGTTGTTCACCACGAACACCCGGTTTTCGCGGGTGGCGGATAGCTTGCGCCACGGGTTGCTGTCGAGGATGGTGGCGGCGCGGTCCTTAGCGGCCGGCGACGCGAACGACACGTACACCAGATCGGCGTCGGCCGCCGAGAAGTCAGGGTTGCCGGCCAAGTCGGCGTCGGTGCTGCCCATCTCGATGTAGGGCTTGTCGGTAAACCGTTGTGCCGCAGGGCGATCCACTCCTACCGCGGTCAAAACGCTGGCCGGGAAGTTTTTGGCGCCGTATATCCGGATGGTGTTCTCGGTAAATTGCACGATCGCCGCCTGGAAGTGGGCGGCGTCATGCGCGGCGCCGTCGTCATGCGCCTTCTTGGTGAAGTCGTCGATTACGCCGCCCGCGGCGTTGGCCCGCCCGGTCGCGGCGCCCACCCCGCGCAGATTGTCCTGCCAGGCGGCGCCCGGTGCCGCGGTGAACACCGTCGGCGCGATCGCGGTCAGCGCCGAATACAACTTCGGTGTCAATGCTTGCGAGCCAAGGATCAGATCCGGTTTGGCTGCCCCGATAGCTGCCAGGTCGGGACTGCTGCGGGTGCCGACGCCCGGCAGGCGGTGCACGGCTGCTCCGAGGTACGACGGCTGCGTCGACGAGCCGTCCGGCAGCGCGGCGGCCACGATCCGCGACTGCAGACCCAGGGCGCACAGGGCGTCGAGTTGGTCGCCCGAAAGTACGACGATGCGCTGAGGGTCGGAGCGCACCTCGACCACCTCGGGCTGCACCCCCGCCGCGTTGTGGGCGGTGCGAGTGGGCGGCCCGGGATCCGGCTCAGCCGGCTGCGGCGCACACGACTCGTCTGGTCGGCGGTGGTTGCCCAGAACTCCGGCGCCCGCGATTTGGGTGGTGCTGGTGATCGCGGGACCGGTGGCCGCCGACGGCACGCCACCGCCGGGCGAGCCCGTCGTGCAAGCCGTGCACAGCACTGCCGAAATCGCTGTCGCAGCGGCGATCGTCGTGGGTCGCATCCGCCTGATCAGCACGGGTCCGACGCTAACATTTGGCGGTCTGATACCCAGTACGACAGTTTGTAGGACCGCCTCCCTCGCCGGGCACCGTCGAACGCTAGACTCAGGAACCACTGATCCCAGTTGCTTTGCCCGACGTTTGGAGGAGCTCTTGACCACCGAAGCGCCCCCGCTGGGAGAACTCGAGGCGAGTCGGCCATACCCGCCCCGAACAGGCCCTAAAGGCAACCTGGTCTACCGGCTGATCACCACCACCGATCACAAGATGATCGGGATCATGTACGTGGTCACGTGCTTCATCTTCTTCTTTATCGGCGGTCTGCTGGCGCTGCTGATGCGGACCGAATTGGCGGCGCCGGGCCTGCAGTTCTTGTCCAATGAGCAGTTCAACCAGCTGTTCACCATGCACGGCACGATCATGCTGCTGTTCTATGCGACTCCGATCGTGTTCGGGTTCGCCAACCTGGTGCTGCCGCTGCAGATCGGCGCGCCCGACGTGGCGTTCCCGCGGCTGAACGCCTTCTCGTTCTGGCTGTTCTTGTTCGGCGCGATGATCGGCATGGCCGGCTTCATCTGCCCGGGCGGCGCTGCCGACTTCGGGTGGACCGCCTATACGCCGTTGACGGACGCCATCCACTCGCCCGGTCCCGGCGGCGACCTGTGGATCATGGGTCTGATCGTCGCTGGTCTGGGCACCATCCTCGGCGGGGTCAACATGATCACCACAGTCGTGTGCATGCGTGCGCCGGGGATGACGATGTTCCGGATGCCGATCTTCACCTGGAACATCCTGGTGACGTCCATCCTGGTGCTGCTGGCGTTCCCGCTGCTGACCGCGGCATTGTTCGGCCTGGCCGCCGACCGGCATCTGGGTGCCCATGTCTACGACTCGGCCAACGGTGGAGTTCTGTTGTGGCAGCACCTGTTCTGGTTCTTCGGTCACCCCGAGGTCTACATCGTGGCGTTGCCGTTCTTCGGCATCGTGACCGAGATTTTCCCGGTGTTCTCCCGTAAACCGATCTTCGGCTACACCACGTTGGTCTACGCGACGCTGTCCATCGCCGCGTTGTCGGTCGCGGTGTGGGCACACCACATGTTCGCCACCGGAGCCGTTCTGCTGCCGTTCTTCTCGTTCATGACGTATTTGATCGCGATACCGACCGGGATCAAGTTCTTCAACTGGGTTGGCACCATGTGGAAGGGCCAGCTGACGTTCGAGACGCCGATGCTGTTTTCGGTCGGCTTTCTGCTGACCTTCCTGTTGGGTGGTCTGACCGGAGTGCTGCTGGCCAGCCCGCCGCTCGACTTCCACGTCACCGACAGCTATTTCGTGGTCGCGCACTTCCACTACGTGTTGTTCGGGACCATCGTGTTCGCCACCTTCGCCGGTACCTATTTCTGGTTCCCGAAGATGACCGGCCGGCTACTCGACGAGCGGCTGGGCAAGCTGCATTTCTGGTTGACGTTCATCGGTTTTCACACCACGTTCTTGATTCAGCACTGGCTGGGCGACCTCGGGATGCCCCGCCGCTACGCCGATTACCTGCCTACCGACGGATTCCAGATGTACAACGTCGTATCCACAATCGGAGCGTTCATCCTGGGCGCGTCGATGATTCCGTTTGTCTGGAACGTCTTCAAGAGCTGGCGGTACGGCGAAGTGGTCACGGTCGACGATCCGTGGGGTTACGGCAACTCGCTGGAGTGGGCCACCAGTTGCCCACCGCCGCGACACAACTTCACCGAGCTGCCCCGCATCCGGTCCGAGCGTCCGGCCTTCGAGTTGCACTATCCGCACATGGTCGAGCGGTTGCGCGCCGAGGCGCACGTGGGGCGCCACGCCACACTCGGCGAGTCGCCGAAGGGGTTCGGTCCCAGGACTGAGCCGGATCGCTCGACTGCTGAACAGTAGCGGCGGCGCCGCGAGTGAACTCACCACCCAAGGTGTCGGTGCTGATAACCGTCACTGGCGTGGATCAGCCTGGCGTGACGTCGGCGCTCTTCGAGGTTCTTTCGGGCCATAACGTCGAACTGCTCAACGTCGAGCAAGTGGTGATCCGCGGCCGGCTGACGTTGGGCGTGCTGGTATCTGCTCCACTGGAAGTCGCCGAGGGCAAGGCGCTGCGAGCCGAAGTCGAGGCGGCCATCCACGAGGTCGGCCTGGACGTCAGCATCGAACGAAGCGACGATCTGCCGGTCATCCGGGAACCGTCGACCCACACGATCATGGTGCTGGGCCGGCCGATCACCGCCGAGGCGTTCGGCGCGGTGGCCCGCGAGGTTGCCTCGTTGGGCGTCAACATCGACGTCATCCGCGGCATCTCCGACTACCCCGTCACCGGCCTGGAGTTGCGCGTCTCGGTACCGCCGGGGGTCGGTGCCCAGCTACAGGCCGCGCTGACACGGGTGGCCGCCGACGTGGGCGTGGACGTGGCGCTGGAAGAATCCGGCTTGTCCCGGCGGGCCAAACGGCTGATCGTGTTCGATGTCGACTCGACTCTGATCCAGGGCGAGGTCATCGAGATGCTGGCCGCCCGGGTCGGCGCCCAGGATGCCGTCGCCGAGATCACGGAGGCCGCGATGCGCGGCGAGCTGGACTTCACCGAGTCGCTGCACCAACGGGTCGCCACGTTGGCGGGTTTGCCCGTCGACGTGCTCGACGACATCGGCGACCAGTTGGAGCTGACCCCGGGCGCGCGCACCACGCTGCGCACCCTGCGCCGGCTGGGCTACCACGTGGGCGTGGTTTCCGGCGGCTTCCGCCAGGTCATCGAACCGCTGGCGCATGAGCTGATGCTGGACTTCGTCGCCGCCAACCAACTGGAGATCGTCGACGGCAAAATCACGGGCCGGGTGATCGGCCCGGTGATCGACCGTGCCGGTAAAGCCAAGGCGCTACGGGACTTCGCGCATCAGGCCGGCGTGCCGATGGAGCAGACCGTCGCGGTCGGTGACGGCGCCAACGACATCGACATGCTGGCCGCCGCGGGCCTGGGAATCGCATTCAACGCCAAGCCGGCGCTGCGGGAGGTCGCCGACGCGTCGCTGAGCCACCCCTACCTGGACACCGTGCTGTTTTTACTCGGCGTCACCCGCGGCGAGATCGAGGCCGCCGACGCGGTCGACGGCATGGTGCGCCGCGTCGAGATCCCGCCCGAATAGCTGCTCGCAAGGGCCTGACCCGGCAGCCGCCGCGGCCTCCCGGTACGGCACGATGGTCGGGTGGGCGAAACCGGAAGCCGGAGGTGAAGCCCGAGGATTCGCGAGAATCCGAGGGTAGAACCGACCAAACAATGAACGCAGCCGACCCCGATCTGCTCATCGACTTCAACGACGTTTCGCTACGCCGGGATGGCCATGTGTTGGTCGGACCGGTGAGCTGGTCGGTCGAGCTCGACGAACGCTGGGTGATCATCGGGCCCAACGGTGCCGGAAAGACGTCGTTGTTGCGCATTGCCGCAGCCGCCGAGCACCCATCGTCGGGCGTCGCCTATGTGCTTGGTGAGCGCCTCGGCCGGGTCGACATGTCCGAGCTTCGTTCCCGGGTGGGCCTGAGTTCCACAGCGCTATCGCAACGGATCCCCGGCCATGAGGTGGTCGGGGATCTGGTTGTGTCGGCCAGCTACGCGGTGCTCGGACGGTGGCGGGAACGCTACGACGACGTCGACTACCACCGGGCGATCGACATGCTAGAAAGCCTGGGCGCCGAGCATCTGGCCGATCGGCCGTACGAAACGCTTTCGGAGGGCGAGCGCAAGCGGGTGCTGATCGCGCGGGCATTGATGACCGACCCCGAGTTGCTGCTGCTCGACGAACCGGCCGCCGGCCTGGACCTCGGTGGCCGCGAGGAGCTCGTGGCGCGGCTGACCGACTTGGCCGCCGACCCTGACGCTCCGGCGCTGGTCCTGGTGACGCACCACGTCGAGGAGATTCCGCCGGGCTTCAGCCACTGCATGCTGCTGTCGGAGGGACGGGTCGTCGAAGCGGGTTTGCTGACCGACGTGCTGACCAGCGAGAATGTATCGGCGGCGTTCGGCCAGGGCATCACGGTCGACCTGATCGACGGGCGTTACTTTGCTCGGCGCACTCGCACCCGCGCGGCCCACCGGAGGCGGTCATGATTTCACCGAAAGATCAGCCCCCGCTGACGCCTCGGCCCGCCGCGACCGTGATGCTGATCCGCGAGGGCCCCGAAACCCCAGACGGTGTGTCCGTCTTCTTGATGCGCCGCCACTCGGCGATGGAGTTCGCTGCCGGGGTGATGGTGTTTCCCGGCGGCGGCGTCGACGACCGCGACCGCAGCGCCCCGATCGCCTGGGCCGGCCCGCCGCCGTCGTGGTGGGCGCAGCGGTTCGGCGTCGAAACCGACCTGGCCGAAGCGCTGGTGTGCGCGGCGGCCCGGGAAACCTTCGAGGAATGCGGCGTGCTGTTCGCCGGCCCGGCCGACGACCCTGCCGGCATCGTCGGCGACGCATCGGTATACCGCGAATCCCGGCTGGCGCTGGCAGACCGGACGCTGTCGTTCGCCGACTTCCTTCGCCGGGAGAACCTCGTTTTAAGGGCTGACCTGCTGCGGCCATGGGCCAACTGGGTGACTCCCGAGGCCGAACGCACCCGTCGCTACGACACCTACTTCTTCGTCGGAGCGTTGCCGCAGGGTCAGCGCGCCGACGGGGAGAACACCGAATCCGATCACGCGGGGTGGACCACTCCGCAGGCCGCCATCGACGACTTCGAGGGCGGCCGCTGCTTTCTGTTGCCGCCGACCTGGACCCAGTTGGATTCGCTGGCCGGACGGACGGTCGCCGACGTGATGGCCGTCGAACGTCAAATCGTCACCGTGCAACCGAACCTCGAAATCGACGGCGACAACTGGATATTCGAGTTCTTTGACTCCGATCGCTACCACCAAGCGCGCAAAGCCGGCGGACACCGATGGCGGCCGTGAGCGAGTTCGTCAGCATCCACGTGGACGCGGCGCGCCCGGGCGTCGGCACCGTGGTGCTCTCGCGGCCGCCCACCAACGCGATGACCCGGCAGGTCTACCGGGAGCTCGGCCATGCCGCCGCCGAGGTCGGCCACCGCGACGACATCGCCGCGGTGATCGTCTTCGGCGGCCACGAGATCTTCTCCGCCGGCGACGACGTGCCGCAACTGCGCACGCTGGCCGCCTCGGAAGCCGAGACCTGGGCACGAGAGCGTCACGATGCCGTCGACGCCGTCGCGGCGATCCCCAAGCCGACTGTGGCGGCGATCACCGGTTATGCACTCGGCGCCGGCTTGGGGCTCGCGCTAGCCGCCGATTGGCGGGTCAGCGGCGACAATGTGCGATTCGGTGCGACCGAGATTCTGGCCGGTTTGGTGCCGGACGGCGTCGGTATGGCGCGGCTGACCCGCACGGTCGGTGTCAGCCGGGCCAAGGAGCTCGTGTACAGCGGCCGGTTCTTCGACGCCGAGGAGGCGCTGGCTCTGGGCCTGATCGATCAGATGGTGGCCCCTGATGACGTGTACGACGCCGCGGTGACCTGGGCAGGCCGGTTGGTCGACGGTCCGCCGTACGCGCTGGCCGCGGCCAAGGCCGGCATCGATGAGGTGTTCGAGCTGGCTGCGGACGCGCGGCTGGCAGCCGAACGGCGCCGCTTTGTGCACGTGTTCGCCCACGCCACTAAGCTGGCCCCTCGTGACGAGGAGTTCGAAGGTCGCCGGTGACCCGGCGCCGCAACCGCATGCCACCGCCGAGCAGGTTGAGGCCGCCCGCCACGACAGCAAGCTGGCCCAGGTGCTCTACCACGACTGGGAGGCGGAGAACTATGACGAGAAGTGGTCCATCTCCTATGACCAGCGTTGTATCGACTACGCGCGGGACTGCTTCGACGCCGTCGTCCCCGACGATGAGATTTACCGTATGCCGTACGACCGTGCCCTCGAATTAGGTTGCGGTACTGGCTTTTTCCTGTTGAACCTGATCCAGTCCGGGGTCGCGAGGCGCGGTTCGGTCACCGATTTGTCGCCGGGAATGGTCAAAGTCGCAACCCGCAACGGGCAGTCGCTCGGTTTGGACATCGATGGCCGGGTCGCCGACGCCGAGGGAATCCCGTACGACGACAACACGTTCGACCTGGTGGTGGGACATGCTGTCCTGCATCACATTCCGGATGTCGAGCTGTCGCTGCGCGAGGTGCTGCGGGTGCTGCGACCCGGCGGTCGGTTCGTTTTCGCCGGCGAGCCGACCTCTGTCGGTGATGGCTACGCCCGGACGTTATCGACCCTGACCTGGCGGATCGCCACCAAAATCACCAGGCTGCCCGGGCTGGGTAGCTGGCGGCGTCCACAGGCCGAGCTCGACGAATCGTCGCGCGCCGCGGCGCTGGAGGCCGTCGTCGACCTGCACACGTTCGACCCGAGTGATCTGGAGAAGATGGCCGCCTCCGCCGGTGCGGTCGACGTCGAGACTTCCACCGTCGAGTTCACCGCCGCCATGCTGGGCTGGCCGCTGCGCACGTTCGAGTACGCGGTACCGACCGATCGGCTTGGCTGGGGCTGGGCGAAGTTCGCGTTCACCAGCTGGAAGGCGTTGAGCTGGGTTGACGAGAACCTGTCTCGCCGGGTGGTGCCGAAGGGCTGGTTCTACAACGTGATGATCACCGGGGTCAAGCCGTCCTGAACTTCGGGCTCGACGACGTTGCTTACCTGACATCGGATGCGGGCTGCACTGCGCTGAGCGTCGTGGATGGGTTGCCCTTAAC